>JALHLM010000156.1 GCA_022844585.1 Pirellulales bacterium
TCATTGACGCCCAGCCTTATGCGGGCGAAATGATGGTGGTGGCCCTGGGCGTCACGACGGACGGCCACAAGCGGATCCTCGGCCTGCGACAAGGAGCGACGGAGAACGCGGAGGTCGTCACGTCTCTGTTGGAGGAGTTGCGGGAACGAGGCGTGCAGACCAATGTGCCGACCTTGTTCGTGCTGGACGGGGCCAAGGCCCTACGAGCGGCCGTCGCTCGCGTGTGGGGCAAGTACGCCGTCGTACAACGGTGCCAGGTCCACAAGCTGCGCAACGTGCAAGCGCATCTTGCGGAGGATCGCCACGAGGAACTGCGACAGCGGTTGAACGCCGCTTATCACGAGACCAGCGAGACGCAGGCCCGCACGCTGCTCCAAGGCACGATCACCTGGTTGCGAAAGATCAGTCCCGCGGCGGCCGCCAGTCTCGAGGAGGGCTGGGAGGAAACGCTCACGGTCGTGCGACTGGGCGTCCCGGAGCTACTGCGGAAGACCTTGGCGACGACCAATCCTATCGAGTCGGCGTTCAGTGTCGCCGAGAGCGTCACGCGCCGCGTGAAGCGCTGGCGTGACGGCACGATGCGTGAACGTTGGTGCGTGGCCGGACTCGTTGACGCCGAGAGTCGCTTCCGACGCGTCAAAGGTCACAAGCACATGCAAGAACTCGGCAACGCTCTGAAACGAGTCGTCCACCCAACACTTGACGCCCAACGCCAGCGGGCTTAACAATCAACCTGGAACCAATGCCTTTTCAACTACCGACGGGACAACTTCAAATGGGGCGCCTAGCGCAAATACTCGCACTAACTTCAATCATTCCTAGACGGTGACTATAATTTCGGTCTCACTTGAATTCGCGACTGGATGAGGTGTGACCGATGTGGCGATGCATCATGTTGGCAGCGGCGTTGGCGGCTTTCGCTGCGCCAGCGACTGCAGCAATCATTCCGGTCGGCCAATCTCGTGCCCTTCGTTCGTTCGGAAACGCCACGACGCCTGACGAGAGCGATAGCGACAGCGCCCAGGCGGATGCTGCTGACTTTGGGCGATTCGAAGACCTAGTCGGCCACGCTGCCCGCGCCGGGGCGGCCTCGTCCGACGGTTTTGCCTCGCAGACATCCTGGTTCAACGCCCAGGCAGCGAAAGGTACGCTGGCGGCGGATGCCTTTGTCAGCGCGTTCAATATCGATGATTCGTCCGACGGAGGCAGTTCATCTAGCTTTGATTTGGACTTTCAAGTGGATGTCGCGGCCCAATTCAAGTTGTACGTGACCGGTTCGGCCACCAACAATGGCTTCGCCTCGATTCAATTCACGGACCCCAACGGCCAATTCAACGCCTACTGGGATGTGTCGTTCGAGCCGTCCGCCGTCTTTGACATGCAGCTCGTGCCAGGCGAAACCTATCGACTGGCAGCCGACGCATCGGCCAGCGGTTTTTTGAGCGGCGGCGGCGGTTCGCCGGACGGACAGGCCGGCATGTCGTTCACGTTGCGACAAGTGCCCGAACCTTCTTCGGTCTATTTGGCGTGCGTGCTCGCGGTATCATGCGCCGCCTGGGCGATCCGGCAAGCGAAACCACGAGTCAAAATTGGTTAGAGTTCCAAGAACTCTTCCAGCGCCTCGCGCATGATTGCCAGATCCGGTTTTTGGCCAGTCCAGAGTTCGAGTGCGGCCGCCACGTGGCGCACGTAGATGGACAATCCATCCGCCGTCAGGCAACCTTGCGCGCGGGCGTCGCGCAAGAGTTGCGTCGCGGGATGCATCGTCGCGTCGACGACGATCGTTTCCCGTCGCAAGGTCTCCAAGCGCAACGGAATTCGAGCGTGCGGATCGTTCGACGCAATCGATGTGGCGTTCACTACGACGTCGCAATCGTCCGGCACGGCGAGCGGTTGCTCCCAGCGATCATAGGTGCAATCGATGTGGTAGGCGTCGCGCATCAGTGCGGAAAGCGCTTCGCCCCGTTCTTGCGTACGATTGACAATCAGCAATCGTGCGATACCCGCCGTGGCAAGTTCCGCGGCCACGCTCCGCGCCAGCTTGCCGGCGCCGAGCAGCACGACGCGCTTGCCCGCGAGCGGCGCGATGTTGGTCAACGCGGCGGCCACTCCGGCGCCCAGCGTATTTGTCACGCGCCACCCTTCGGTGTCGCGCACCAGGCAATTGGCGACCTGCGTGCGTGCGACGAAATCCGTCGTCGTTGGGACAAGCGACGCGGCAGCTTCGCGATGCGGGTCGTCGACATGAAGTCCGCGGAAACCCATCGCCCAAGCACCCGCGATGGCGGCCGCCAGGCCGTCCGGGCTGACTTCCAGGGACAAATAGCGCGTGTCGAGTCCCCACGCCGCGAGCGCGCGTTCGATCACGAATTGCGCCGGGTTCCCGGCGACGGGATGCGTCAAAAGGGCAATCACGCCCTGGGATGAATCCTGCATAACGAGCGCGCCTGCCCTTGCGCTACGGTCGTGCGATCGGAAGAGTGTGCTGCCGGTATTCTCGCGATTGCGGGGCGGAACTTCAACGAGGTCGCTCTGCGACGCAACTGACGTGGCACTCCGCGCCGGGCTAAGGCAGAATGGCTCGGATGGAATGGCAATCCAAAATCCTGCGGCTGCTCGTGTTGGCGCATGTGTGCGTCACCGCCGCCTGCTTCGCCGTGCCGCGCGATAAGGTGGGAATGGATGGATGGATTGCCTTTACTTTCGGCATGGCCTGCTGCCAGATTAACGCCGCGGCGGCCTGGTCGGTGTTGGCCCCGATGCGCTGGTTTTGGCGCGTCGCTTGGATTGTGCCCCCGGTGCTGGCGTGGTCCTGGATTCATGGATACATGCGAAACGGCGAACCGCAATGGCTGGCGCTTTTTACGCCTTTGGCCGCGATCACCGCGTTGATCGCTGGCGGCGCCCGATTTTTTTTCGGCTGTCGTTTCGAGCACCTGCAAACCACGGCCGGGGAGGATGCGCCAGCGGGGGATCGTGAGACGCGGCAGTTCTCGCTGCTCTTTCTGATCATCTTGACGACGCTGGCCGCTATCGGCTGCGCGCTGGCTCGTCTTTTCGCCGCGACCTGGAAGCAATACGCTGATGAGCTCGTGGTTTACATCTCGGTCGCCGTGGTAACCGATGCGGCGTTGACGTATACCTGGTTGCGCCCGAAATCAAACGCCTGGTTGCGCGCCGCCTTGCTCGCCGTGGTGGGCGTGGCGAGCGTCATGGTCCGCGGTACGTCGATGCCCGGGCCCGATTGGCTCAACGTACTCATCAGCACGTTCCACATCGCCGCGACCGTACTGACGCTGCAAGCGATGCGCGTCGGCGGTATACGGTTGGTGCGAAGCGCTCGTCAATGCGAAGCGGATGCTTCGCCCACTTAGCTCGGCGTCCAAACCTTTGCGGTAATGTTCGGCGCGCTCCCCACGCGGCGCGCCTTGATCCGCACGTAAGGCGGCACGAATTGGCTCCGATGCGCGAACGTGCCGGTTTCGGCGTTGGGATTTGCGTGGAACGGTTCCAACAGATCTTCGATCACGAAGCCCGCGCGGCAGAGTGCGCCGAGGAGATCTTCCCAACGGTGGAGGAACTCCAGGGTGCCTTCCTCGCGATGCAGGCTATGTGTCACGGGCGGGAGCGGTCCGGCACGATAATACGGCTCGCGCACCACGTAGCCTTGATCGGTGGGCTTCACGTCCGTCTGCAGACTGCCGGGCTGTTTGTGTTGGCTGACGTAGATACCGCCGATCGCCGTCACCCGCGCGACTTCGCGATACACGGCGCGAACGTCCGGTAGATAACAGGTGCTGACCGGATGGACGACGATCTCGAACTCGCCCGCGCCCAACGACGCGAGGTCGTCCATCGAGGCTTCAACCGTGCGGACTTGCAAACGTCGCTCGGTCGCCACTTCGCGATCGAGCGCCAACATCGCGGGGCTGATATCGACGACGGTGACTTCGGCCCCGGCGGCGGCATAGATCACGCTATGTTTTCCGCCGCCAGCGCCGAGGCACAGCAGCCGCTTACCCGCGATGCTATCCCCGAGCCAGCCGACGCCATCGACGTTGCGCAGCGGATCGAAGAAATCTTCGTCGCCGGCGGGTTTGGTGAACCGCCCCCGCGCGGCTACACGCGCATCCCAGGCCCTGCGATTATGTTCCCGGACAGCGGCAAGTCGAGTCGGTCGATCGTCAGACATCGAGAGTTCTCAAGCGATTGCGATTGAGACCTCCATCATAAAGCAAAGCGGCGAGCCCGGCAGCCAAGGGCGCCACAATGAGTTTTCTGCAGTAGCCCGACGCGCCAGCGAGGGAGAGCCGACGTCGACCATGAGTACGGCCGGTACTCTCAGCCCACGTCAACTCCCGCTCGCTTGCGCGTCGGGCGGTTGTATTCACTCTTGGTGTTACATCGATGACACGATTCGTATTGCCGTCCCGTCGGGGCGACACGCTATGCATGGTGCGCGTCAAAGCCCGTGTCGCCCTTTCGGGACCGCCTCGGTTCAGCCACGTCGTCGGCGATGCGCCGTCGCGAATGCCGCGAATCCGATCAGCGCCAACACGATGGCACTTGGCTCGGGCACCGCGGGCCCGACGGCACCGTTCGCCACCGAAATAGCGTCCAGCTCGAACTTGGACGAGGTGTTGGGATTGCCGTCATCGGGGACGCTGAATCGCACCCAACCGATGCGTTCGAGCCCCGTCGATTCGAGGTCCAGCCAGGTCCCGCCGCCGGAGCCGGCGAACAGGTCCAACATGTCCGGCCCGGCGGCGTCGTGGTATTGCAGGCCGGCGAGATCGGCGAGTGCGCCGTCGAAAGGCAGACCGAAGTCGGTCGGCGCGTTGCCGGCGGTCTCAGCGAACGGGCTCACGACGTCGGTGTAACCGATCGTCGGTACGTCAAAGAGTTGACTGCCGAGCGAGACCCAATTGATGCCGTTGGCGCTCACTTCCAACACCGCGGCCTCAGCACTGAACGACCCCGCCGTGGCGCTCAAGGGATTCGAGGCGACGCCGTTGGGAAAATCGTTGTCGATCAGCCCAACATTGACGAAGACGCCCAGATCGCGTCCTGTGGCGGACGGCAGAATGAAGTTCGCCAGTTGCAGTTCGAGTACGCCGCCTTCGCCGATCGACACGACTTCGCTCGCAAGGTAAGGCGGATTGAATGCGCTGACAACGCCGGGAAACACGCCGACGCCAGTAAAGCGCGCGGGCGAACCGAGCGCGGCCCCGGGATTATCGAATCCGGCCGCGGCGCCTTGGCCGACGACGAATTCGTTTACTTGCGCGGCGAATGATGCGGCGCGCACTTCAGAACTCGTTGCCAACATAATTGCCAAGAGAACGATCCAACTTTGCGTGTTCATGATGTTTCTTCAAAGGTAGAGAATCAGGAAAGCAATCAGTAGTTTTTCCGAGATTTCCGAAGCGGCTCCCGAACGCGCCGCGCTAGGTCGAACACTTGCGCCCTGTAACGAACCCGCCCATTCCGAGCCCCGTGACGAGGAACAACGCCCAGGAAGCGGGTTCCGGCACGACGGCCGACGATGCGCCCGCGCCGAAGTTGTTGCGTACGTTGTTCAGATCAATCACGTTGACGGCGCCATCACCGTCGGTATCGCCCAGTCCGCTGCCGCCGAAGTGGTTGCGCACGTTGTTCAAGTCCTCGACGTTCACTTTGCCGTCTCCGTTCGTGTCGCCAAGAGCGGCGTTGATTTCGTCCAGCGCTGCGTGGGGATTCTCCGCAAACGCGCTGAAGTCAAACGTCGGCGTGAACGCCCAACTGTCCCAGGCGCCGTCCGTGAGCACGCGACTTGATGCGCCGAGCACGGAGTTCGCCCACGCGCCACCGTCGAACGGACTGCTGTCGGCCACGCCGTAGTGCCAGAAGCCGAGGAACCAACCTTCCTCGTAGACATCGTCCGGATCGAGTGGAGCAGCGCCGTCCGCCGATCCCGAAACTACCGCCAGGCCTTTGTCATCGAACGCCGTGCCGTCATCGAGCGCAAAGTCGAGGTCGCCGTCGTCATAACCGATGCCGAAGACGGCGCTGATGGAACCGCCATTTCCTGGCACTTTGGCAAAGAAGCGAGGATCGGCTTCCAGGATGGCCAGGAACATGTCGGAACCTTTCGCCTCGCCGTCCCAGCGATAACCCCAGACGAGACTTTCGTCTTCCGCAGAGCCTTCGACCCAGTCAACCGCCATCGCCGCGCGTTGGGCGCCCTCGCCCGTCCAGAACTGGATGTCGTCAAAGTTCTCGACCGGCCCGCCGAAGGCCGTCGAGCTCCATGCGAGCAACAACAAACTGAGATAACAACGCACGGAGCAGACTCCTGTTGCAATAACCAGCGACACATTACGACAAGTGCGACTTTGTCTAGCGCACGGTCTCTTGGCCCGCCTTGGTGAGCAGCGCGTTCAACACGCTCTGCTCCGTGGCGTCCGAGAGAAACGCGACATGGCCGTCGCAAAACACGACCGAAGCGCCGCCGCGATGCGGGCCGCCCAACTCGTTTCCAAGCCCTGACGTGGCGTTGACCGGCGTCGCGCCCTCTTGCGCGAACACGTTGTGGCCGTTGGCCCATTCCATTTCGGTCGTGCGGCGATCGCGGGCTTCGCCGATCAGGGCCGTCTGGGAAGCGCCGTCCACGATCTCGCGCATGCGCACCGGCTTTTCATAGAGCATCACGCCCAGGAACGACGGCTTCAGCCAATGCGGTGCGTTTTCACGATCGTCCGTGCGGCCAACTCCTTCGACGCCGTAGATGCCGGCGAAATCCGAGAACGCCATTCCGCGCCACAGTCCGGTCCGATTCACCAGCGTGTCGCCGGCAGTACCCGGACATAGGAAGACGGGCAGCGGCGCAGCGCCCGCTTCACGGTTGGGACTGGAGTACGACTTTGTCTCCAGATCAAATCGCCGGAACAGCGCGTCCTGCTCCAGGTAGGGCAGAAGTTGCACGTTCCAAGAAAGAAATCGCAGCTGGTTCGATCCGCCGTATCGACAACCGATGCATCCGGTGGGATAGGCGCGGCGCGCATGCTCGTGCGCGGTCACCGCCAGGCCGAGCTGCCGCAAGCGACTTTGGCAGTCGATGCGGCGAGCGCTCTCGCGCGACTGCGTTAGCGCCGGCAACACAAGCGCCGCCACCACGCTCATGATCGCGATGACGACGAGCAACTCCACGAGCGTAAAGCCGCACGACCGGCGCGCAGCGCGAGCCAGGCGCGCGCGCCGAAGCGCGCAGCGCGAATACGAAAATGGCATGACCTACCGTCGACTGGGGTTAGAGCGAACGGTCGTTGCGGGTTTCGCCCTCGCGAAACAATCCGCCGTTAACGCACTGGTAGGTCTTCTGACTTATGAGCCGGTTCGCCAGACCTTCTCGCCGCTTTGCTGGACCGCTTTCGCGGGCCATCGAGGCGACAATGGTTACAAAGAGAGAGGCGTCCGAATAATGCTCACTTACAGCGGCGGGGCCGTCCCGGAATTTCACCGGAGTTCCCTGTTCGTCGATCGGAAAGCGATTTCGCGATCGACCACCAGCACACATCGCCCACCACGCTAACGGCGGCAATTCCGTTTGTCAAGCATGAACCACGGTTCTACGCGAGGTGCGATCTGACTTCGAATCTTTCGCGTTTTCGCTATTTCGCGCTTTCGCGATTTACTGAGCTATGCGTTGATTGAATCGCGAAAGCGCGAAATGGCGAAAACGCGAAGGAATCCCGGCCGGCATTGAGATCGTCTATAATCGGGGCTCTGTTTCCGCGAGGCGCTGCGATGCGATTTGGATTCTCGACGCCGTTTCTCACCTTCCGGCTGCGGCTCCCGTCGCTGCCGCGGCGGTTTAGCTTCGCCACGCTATTGCTACTCGTCGCGCTGGCCGCCGTGCTGCTTTCCTGGCGGCGCGATCACTTGGAGCTGCAGGCCGAGATCGCCCAATTGCGCGGCGAACAAATGCGGCGGGATCGCGCCAACGCGCGCTGGGGCGTCGAACAATTACTGGGCGCACCGGACACCGACGCCTATGGCGACCAAGTCACGGCCTGGGCGCCCGCTACCACGGACGGCCAACAAGAGTGGATCGTCGTCGACTATGCCGAGGAAGTGTCGCCGAAGTCGATCGAGGTCTACGAAACCTACAACCCGGGGGCGCTCACGAAGGCCAGCATCTTTGACAGCTTCGGCCGCGAGGTCGTCGTCTGGGAAGGGGCCGATCCCACGCAGCCGCCGGCGGCGGGCGGAGTATCGAAACTTCCCGTGAGCACGATCTGGAAAACCCGAAAAGTGAAGATCTACCTCGACTCGCCGGCCGCGCCCGGGTGGAACGAGATCGATACCATCGGCCTGGTCGACACGGACGGCAAAACGCATTGGCCGATCAACGCCACAGCGAGCAGCGCCTACGGCGGCCGGGAATCGGGCCGAGGTTACTTACCCGGTTCCGGAACAGTCACCTTCGGCGGCGTGAGCCCACAGTTGATTATCCAGGGGGACGAGGCCCTACTGGACCTCGGGACCGACGTGGACGTCCCTGTGTATTCGCGGTAAGGCGGGACGCGCGCAGGAACTTTTCCCTTGCCAGACGGCCAATCGCGAGGCAGAATACAGGTATGAACGCTGGGCTCAGCTATCGATTTTGGTTCCACTTTACCGCGTCTCGCGCGGGTCTGGAGCCGGTCTGTAGCTAATCGCAGCCTGACCGAACCACCACCAGACCCCGCGAGCCAACCAGCTCGCGGGGTTTTTTTGTTGGACCAATGCAGATTTTCACCACGGAGACACGGAGGCACGGAGAGAGGGCGAGAACATTTTTCACCGCAGAGGCGCTGAGACGCGGAGTGGAGAGAGAGGGAGGGGAGTTTGGAATTTCGAAAGCCGAATGACGAATCAAATCTGAATGACGGATGCTTGAATGTTTCGCTGCCGAGCAACTCACTCGAATCGTAGCAACACTTGGCTTTCAGGCATTCGACATTCCCGCCCTCTCTCCCCTCTGCGTCTCAGCGCCTCTGCGGTGAAAAAAGTGTCTCCTCCTTCTCCTCTCCGTGCCTCCGCGTCTCCGTGGTGAATCAACGAAACAGCCATCGCCACACCCTAAGCCAGGAGATCGTCCCGTGATTGTTGTCATGAAACCAGGTGCGTCGGAGCATGAGATTCGTCATACGGCTGAGCGCGTGGAGTCGCTTGGTCTTAAGGCGCATATCATTCAAGGGACGGAGCGCACGGTGATCGCCGCGATTGGCGAGAAGCGCGCCGAGCACAAGCTGTCGCTGGAGAGTTCGCCCGGCGTGGCCGAAGTCGTGCCGATTCTCGCGCCCTACAAGGTCGCCAGCCGCGAAGTGAAGAAGGAGCCGACCGTCGTCACGGCCGGCAGCCTCGTCGTTGGCAACGGACAGATCGGCGTCATCGCCGGGCCGTGCTCCGTGGAGTCGGAAGAGCAGATTCTAATATCTGCGCAAGCGGTGAAAGCGGCCGGCGCGACGGCGCTCCGCGGCGGCGCGTTCAAGCCGCGCACCAGTCCGTACAGCTTCCAAGGGCTGAAGGAACAGGGACTCAAGCTATTAGCCGCGGCGCGCGAAGCGACGGGCCTGGCGATCGTCACGGAAGTTGTCGCCACGGAAGACGTGGACCTCGTCGCCAAATACAGCGACGTGTTGCAAATCGGCGCGCGGAACATGCAGAACTACCGGCTGTTGGAGGCCGCCGGCAAATCGGGCGTGCCGGTACTGCTCAAGCGCGGGCCGTCGGCGACGATGGAGGAATTGCTCCTCGCGGCGGAATACATCCTCGACGCCGGCAACCCGAACGTGATGCTCTGCGAGCGCGGCATCCGCACCTTCGAGACCCACACGCGGTTCACGTTGCCGCTGGCCTCGGTCCCGTACCTGCGCGCCAAGACGCACCTTCCGATTGTTGTCGACCCCAGCCACGGCACCGGACACACGTACCTTGTGCCCGACATGGCCGCGGCCAGCGTCGCGGCCGGCGCGGACGGGTTGATCCTGGAAGTCCACCCGGACCCAGAAAACGCCCTCAGCGACGGCTACCAATCCCTCAGCTTCCCGCAATTCGCCGCCACAATGGACCGCTGCCGGAAGGTGGCGCAGGCGCTGGATAAGAAGCTCGGTGGGTAAGGTATTTGCTTTTGTTGGCCGGTAGTGCATGCGAGGGACGCAGGGCGTCAACTAGCGCAGCGGATCAAGCTCTCAACGACTGCACTCACGGTCCGAAAGCAAATGCGTCCTTGAGAGTTATATCCTATCGCTTTCGGCCGCGTCCTCTCCCCCTCGCTGGCCAGGATTATGCAACTGCTAGCACTTTCGGGTCTGGAAAAAAGGAGCTCGGTTCCAATCCTTGTAAGTATCAGGTCTTCACAAGGAGAACATGATGGAACGCGAGCTCTGGATGGCATTGTATCAATTCGTGTCGGATTCGCAGGTGCGGGGCAAGGGTTGGTTGTACACGACGGGGACGTTCGTGATGGTCTACTTTTGGGCTGTGGTGCATGATCGGCCCATGTACTGGGCCGTTGATAAGCGCAACTGGCCGGAGGACTTGTGCCCCGGCCTCCTGCCGTCGCAATTGCAACTCAGTCGTCGCCTGCGAGGTCCGGACGTGGCGGAAATGATGACGGAAATCGAACACCAGTTTTCGGCGATGATCGGCGCCGAGCAGCATCTGATTCGCATCATCGACGGCAAGCCGCTCGAGGTCAGCAAGGACGCGGACGCCGGTTACGGACGCAGCGCCGGCGGCAAGCACAAGGGTTACAAACTGCATGTCGTGCATGCGGGCGGACCGACGCCGCTGGCCTGGGCGCTCGCGCCGATGAACGTCAGCGAGAAAGTCATGGCCGCCGAACTGATTCCTACCCTCCCTGGCGAAGGTTACCTGCTGGGCGACACGGAGTTTGACAGCAATCGCTTGCATGACTTGGCGCATGAGGCCGGACATCAACTGGTGACCCCGAAGCGCGGCAAGAACCAGGGACTCGGACATCGTCGCCATAGTCCTTATCGCTTGCGTAGCATCGAGTTGCTGAAAGCTCCCTTCGGCAAAGCATTGTTCCGATACCGCAGGCAAATCGAACGTGAATTCGGTACTCTGGTCAGCTTCGGCGGCGGATTGGTCTGCTTGCCCGCCTGGGCCCGAGGCTTCCATCGCGTCCGCAACTGGGTCCATGCCAAGATCCTCGTCAACGCCGCCCGCTGGTTCCGCACCAACAACTACCACCTCACCGAACTGCTAGCAGTTGCATAATCCTGTTGCGCTTCGGGTTGGTGTGAAATGGTGTCGAGGGTGCATCCTGCACTTTGCGTGTGGGAGTGGATTTTGGTCATGATGGGTTGAGGGGATTTTGGTGCGCTGGGTTTTTTGCCGGCAGGAAGCTGGTGAAGTGAGGAGTTCA
>JALHLM010000157.1 GCA_022844585.1 Pirellulales bacterium
ATTTCTGTTTGAAGGATGTCGCCGACTCGCCGAATCGTTCTCGCGTCCACCCATTCCGACAGAATCAGGTGCGTGCGGGGAAACGCCAAGTAAAGCTCCAACGAGACGCGCAGCGACCGCAGCCAGCACTCGAACAACGCAGAAATTGAGGAGTCCGGAAACAGCTTGTGCATGGACCAGACCGCCTCATGCGGCGCTCGAATCGTGATAAAGTATTGCGAGTGATAGAAATGCTTTGCCTGGTAGTCGAAAAAGTCGTTCTCCCAGTTCTCGCCCATTTCGTTCGGCTGTGGTCCGAAAGCGACTTTTTCGCCCAAATAGCGGTACTTGTCGCGAATGCGATTTAGAAACTCCAGTGGCGTGCGGTCGGGCGTCGCGGCGGTCGGGATATAGGTTCCCTTGTCGCGCAAGTTGCCGTACCAGACATGCCGGGCGTTGAATGTGGCGGCAAAATCGTGATTCTCCCAACCGACGCTTTGGGCCGTCCGATCATTGCAGAAGAAATACGCTTCCTGCAGCAAGTAAACTTCTCGAGACAGGTTCAGGCAATCGCAGAGAATCGTTGTCGCGGAGCGGGCGCTGCCGACGACGAAGACCCCTTGGCTTTCGAGCGCGTCATGATCCTGTGACGTCAACTTACTCCGGCTTGCCTCGATGGCCTGCTGTCGCCGACGGGCCTCGGTAGCGAGCTCCTCGCATTTTGCTACCGCAGCCTCTTCCGCAAGAAGCGCCTGCGAAAGTTGTTCGTCGCGCATCAACTGCTCACGTTGGGCGACCTCGATCTGCTCTTGATCGCGCCGCCGTTCGCGCGCCTCGGCCGCGGCGCGTTCCTGGAGTTGCGATTCGTTCCAACGGACCTCCCATTCGATCCGGCGCTGTTGTTCGCCTTCGACTTCTCGTCGCAGGGTGGTCACATTTTCGAGCGTCTGAAGTATCGCCTGTTGCTGCGCATCCAGAGTCTGTGCCAATTTGTCAGATTGTGCGCTGACGGTCGCCATGCGGTCGGCGAGCCGGGCGTCGACAATGCCAAGACCTTGCTCAATGCTGGCCAGCGCTGCACGCGTGCGCGGCTCGGCGATGGCGAGTACGTCGAGGCCTGCGGCCAAGTTTTGCGAAGTCGCCCCAACCAGCGTTCGTAGACCAGTCAGCCGATCTTCAAAACGCCCGAGTCGATTCGATTCACTTTCAAGCTGGGCGAGGAGTTGGTCCAGCCGCTCGCCGAGCGCGCGTTGCTGGTTCGAGTGCTGGAACTCCAGGTCGGCGTGCCATCGAGCCCGAACCCAGGCCAACGATTGTCGGAGCGACGGGAACATGGCTCTGGTCTCCTGCAATTGAACCAGTTGTCTTCAGCGGGCACGGATTCGTCGCCCGGAACGGTGATCGGCGTAAGCAAGTCGCCTTCTCCAGAGGCAATGTGGGAAAAATTTGCGGGCGCGCTGATCGAACTGCAGCCATTTGAAGGCGATCGCCCCAAGGTAGTGTCAAGATTTGCCGCTTGCGCAGACGAAACAAGTTACACGGAGTTTACTGCGGTAGTGATGGAGCGCGCGGTGCCCAAGTTTGTCGTAATTGACCCATCCCTCCGAGATTACCAGGGGCATTACTTCGAGTATGCCGCGCGAGTCTTGCGCACGGCCCAGGAGCGTGGTTTCGAGCCGGTGTTGATCGCCAACCGCCAGGTGCAGGCATCGCATGCAGGCTTTCGGACGCGTGGGGCATATCGGTACGGCTTCTTCTATACTCCCGGGACGTCGGCCGCTCCTTCGACGCAACCGGCACGTGAACGGGTTACCGTTCGATCAGCGCCTTTTTACGCGCGGTTTAACCTGCGGTATTCGCGCTTCGGACTCTGGTGCGCGCTGCACAGCCCTTGGTCATGGGGTCTCGAACGGCGCGCCTGGCGGGACCGCGTGGAATGGGGACAGTGGCTCCATTTGATCGCGGCGTTTGTCGTCCTGGAACTTCGCGTCCTCGCCGAGTTGGCCGTCTGCTGGTTGCCGTATCGCGAATCCATCGATCGACTGGCGGCGGCGCTACACAGTTATCTACGGCGCGCCGGGAAAGACGTCATCCGGAACTGCAAATCCGTAGTGGCGGTAGGTAAGGCGCAACTTGGCAAGAGCGGGCCGCTGCGCGAGCATTTGTGGCGTCGGCTCAAGCTGCGCCATTTCGTCCGCGATACTTGTGCTTGGCTCGATGAGGAGCAGGTCGTCGACGGCGACCAAGTACTGTTGCCTGTGGCGTCGGCCGTGGAATTGATGGCGCTGACGCGCGTATTTCGACGCCGTCCAGCTAGCTTGCGCGCGACGTGGCATCTCGTGTTTCGACACAACTTGCACGCGCGCGACGACCAGGACGCCTCCGGCGAAGCACTGAGACCATTGCGCAACGCGTTCCAATGGGCGCGCGACCGCCTCCCGCCGGACAAGGTGTACTTTTACGCCGATACGGAGGAACTCACCGCTCAATACAACGCGCTGGG
Source organism: Pirellulales bacterium (assembly GCA_022844585.1). Classification (GTDB taxonomy): domain Bacteria; phylum Planctomycetota; class Planctomycetia; order Pirellulales; family JALHLM01; genus JALHLM01. The sequence goes on from JALHLM010000157.1 coordinate 2,483, forward strand.
CAGTTTGCCGTTTCGCACGCTGCCCGTCCCGGTTGGCAATGACTATCTGGGGGCACGCCGCGAGGCACGCGCACCGTCGAAGTTGCGGATCACCTATGTTGGCGACGCGCGCTTTGAGAAAGGATATCACCTGCTGCCCCGGCTGGTCGGTGATCTCTGGGAGCGCTGGATCGCCCCGGGTGCGGCGCGATTCGTCATTCAATCGAATTTCAGCTCTGGCGACGTGGCGCCGGAAGTGGCTGTCGCGCGCGCCCAATTGGGCGGCTATCCGTCGGACCAGGTGCAACTGCTGACCGAACCACTGGCGCCCGACGCGTATCGCGACCTCGTTCGCGACGCGGACGTGTTGCTGCTTCCCTATGACGGCGCCCAATACTTCGCCCGCAGTTCCGGCATTCTCTCCGAAGCACTCACGGCTGGCGTGCCCGTCGTAGCACCGGCGGGCACGTGGATGGCGATGCAATTAACTTCGCCACAGTTCGCATATCACCAGTCGCTCCGCGAAGCATCGGAAGTCTTAGAAACGCGCACGGTATATGATTTCCGGTGGAGACTTGCGGGAATCTCGCGATCGCGCCCCGTGATCGACGGACGGCTGCAAGTCGGTGGACGCCGACAATGCGAGTGCCGCGTGAAAGCGCCGCGCGACGCGTCGGAGCTGTTGATCACGTTTCAACAGGAATCAGCCCAGCGCGGTCAATTCGTCGAACTGCAAATCTGGCAATACGCAAGCTCCGACCGCTTGTTGGTGTCCAGCACGCATGTGGTCGGTGGTTGTACCTCCAGTGTTTCATTGTTGCTGCATCTGAAGCAACGAGTTCGCTTGGTTCAACTTTGCGTCCGCAACGCCTACACGTCGCTACCGATGGAGTTGGCGGATTTGCGTTGCGATTTCCTCCGCGCGGAAGCGCAACGACCGCTCGCCGCCGTGGGTGTGGTATTGAATTCGCCGCGCGAACTCGCTGTTGCGACGGAAGAGATCCTGCGAAATCACGAGCACTACCGCGCGACCGCCAGCGACTTCTCCCTGGAATGGTCGCGGCGTCACAATCCCACGGCGCTTGTGGAAACGCTGATCTGCGCCACACGAGCGACGCCTTCTGCAGTGCGAATCGAACCGCCGCGCCCCCATTTTCTTGCGCCGGTCGCGACGCCTGAATCAGGCTGGACGGTGCAGCCATGACGACGAACGTCGGCCTCAACATCGCCGTGGTTTCGGATGTCAGCCTGGGGTTTGGCAGTCCCCAGGTGCAATCGCTAGCGCGATCGCTCGCGGAACACTACAACGCGCCGGTCACGATTTACGAACCGGATCAAACGGGCCGGCCGCCGCGTCCGGTTGTCGGCGAATCGGTGCGCGTGCGACGTATCGGCACCGATGTGAGTCCGCATTCGCGACCGGGGCGGATCGAATATGTGTTGAATACGGCCGCCGAGCTGAACCGCGAACGCCCGGACATCGTGCTGTTCTGCTGCACCTTCACGTTGCCCGTGCTGGGGAAGCTGGCGTACCGGCCGAGCAGCGTGATTTACGCGTTGATCGAGATGATCGCGCCGTACGGTCGCTTCGACATGGCGATGAATCGCGCCTTCGCGCCGCGCATCGACATGCTGATCGTTCCGGAAGAGAACCGCGCCCGGTTGGACATGCAGCGCTGCGGATTCGCCGCGAAGCCGCTGGCGGTTCTCTACAACGTCAGCGACGCGCCGCAAGTCGCGCCGACGCCGGTGGCGACGCGGTTGCGTCGCCTGTATTACGGCGGCGCGATTTCCACCGGACTGGGCTTAGCGGAATACTTGCTGCATCCCGACATGCAGAGCGTCCCGCTGGACCTCTACGGCGATGTCGGCGGGACCGATCGCGCGGCGCTGTTGCAGCGTCTCCACGACACGACTTGCGAGCCGCGGTACCTCGGCTGCTGCGACGCCGAATCCCTGGCACGTTTGCGGCGCCACTACGCCTACGCAATCGTCATGTATCGACCGACGACGGATCACACGCATTACGCCGCCCCGAACAAGTTCTTCGAAGCGATCGCCGACGGCGTCCCGCCGATCGCGGCGCCGCATCCGCAGTGCCAGATGATCGTGGAGCGCTACGAGTGCGGCATCCTGATGCGCGACTGGTCCTTCGAGGCGTATCGCGACGCCGTGCACGAGGCGTTGCAAATCTTCGGCACGCGGCGTTATGCGCGGATGGTGAAGAACTGCGAACGCGCCGTGCGCGCGGAACTGAACTGGCCGGCGCAATTTGCCAAGCTGGAACGATTGCTGCCGGCGGCTTAGGAAATTAACTCAACGATTCGCGGAGCGTGGAAAAGATGATTTGCCGCGTCTGTGACGGAACGGAACTCGACTTGGCGCTCGACCTGGGCCTGCACCCTTGGTGCAATCATTTTTTACGCCCCGAGGAGGCCGGCACGGAGCCGCGTTACCCGCTACGGCTCGTGCATTGCCGCGGCTGTGGACTGGCGCAGCTCGACTACACGGTCAACAAAGAGACCATGTTCGGAGATCACACGTACCTGTCTGGCGTGACCGCTTCGCTGTCGCGGCATTTCTCGCAGGTTGCCAAAGAGGTCGACACGCGCTTCGGCGGTCGCTGGCAGGATAAGTCGGTGCTGGATATTGGTTCTAACGACGGTACGCAGCTCACGCATTTTCAGTCGTTGGGCTGGGAAGTGTTGGGCGTGGAATCCTCGAAAACCACGGCCGGCATCGCCCAACAGCGGGGCGTGCCGACGGTGCAGGAGTTCTTCAACGCCGAACTGGCGCAGCGACTGCAGCGCAAATTCAACGTCGTGAACGCCGCCGGCGTGTTCTTTCATCTCGAGGAACTGCATAGCGTCACCGAGGGCATTCGCTTGTCGCTGGCGGACGATGGCGTGTTCGTCGTGCAGTTTCTGTATATGCAGAACATCGTGGAGAACCTGGCTTTCGACCAGATTTACCACGAGCACCTGTTGTACTACAACCTGGCGACGATCGAGCGACTGCTCGCGCGACATGGTTTGGCGATGTTCGACGCCTATCTGTCCCCCATTCATGGCGGGTCGATGATCGGCTTCGTCACGCACCGCGGCCGGCAACCGCCCAGCGCACGGCTGCAAAGCCTGCGCGCCGTGGAGTACGCCCGCAACAGCAACGCGTTGAGCACGTATCTGGATTTCGCGCGGCGCGTGGCGCGGATGCGCGAACGCAATGTTGAATACCTCGATCGCCAGAAACAGGCCGGCAAGACGATTTATGGCATGGGCGCGCCGGTCAAAGGCAACACCTTGTTGAACTACTTTGGCGTCGGCGTGGAGCGGATCGATTGCCTCGTCGAGAAGAACCCACTGCGTCGCGGCCTGCTGTCGCCGGGGATGCATATTCCGGTGGTGATGGAGGACGAACTGGCGCGACAGCCGGACGTGTATTACGTGCTGGCCTGGAATTTCAAGGACGAGATCCTGGCCAACCACCGCGAGTTGTTGCAAAACGGCGTGGAGTTTTACTTCCCCGTTGACCCTCAGGTGGAACAACTCGCCGCCTAACGGATTTCAACGCGATTTCGAGAACGACACGCAGGTATTCACGGATGAATGTACTGGTCACGGGCGCGACGGGATTCTTAGGGCAATCGCTTTGCCATGCGCTGCAGGCGCGCGGCGACTTTGTGCTCGGGCTGGGCTCACGCGACGCCGATCTGACGCGCTCCGACGCCTTGGAACCCTGGAGCAATCGCCGTTTCGATCAGATCTGGCATCTCGCGGCGTGGACGCAGGCCGGCGATTTCTGCCTGTACCATCCGGGCGAACAATGGCTCAAGAACCAGCAGATCAACACGACGGTGCTGACATTCTGGCAACGCCATCAAGCGCAAGCCAAGTTGATCGCGATGGGCACTAGCTGCGCTTACGCGCCCGACCGGCCGCTGCGCGAAGAGGAATACCTCGCCGGCGAGCCGATCGACAGCCTGTACACGTACGCAATGACGAAGCGCATGTTGTACGTGGGCATGACTTCGCTGGCGCGGCAGTTCGACCTGCGTTATCTCTGCCTGACGCCGTCGACGCTGTATGGCCCCGGTTACCACACCGACGGCCGGCAGATGCATTTCATCTTCGACCTGATCCGCAAGATTCTGCGGGGCAAGTTGTACGGTGAGCCGGTCGTGCTGTGGGGCGACGGCCAGCAGCAACGTGAGTTGGTCTACATCGACGATTTCATTCACGACGCACTCTGGCTCGGCGACCATCGCGAGAACGACCTCGTGAACCTCGGCGCCGGGGAACAGTATTCGATTCGCGCCTTCGCGGAGTGCATCTGCGAGGCGGTGGGCTACGACGCGCAGCGCATTCAGTATGACACGACGCGCTATACCGGCGCGAAGTCGAAGTGCTTGGACGTCAGCAAACTTCGCGGGCTGCTGCCGGAATGGCGACGGGTTCCGCTGTCGACGGGAATTCAATGCACTGTGGATTGGTTTCTTGGGGAACGCGAACGGCTACTCCAGCCGGCACGCGCGGCATGACGAAAGGAAAGTTCGTGAAACGGCGACGCATCGATGCGGCTTGTGCGACGGGGCCGCTGGCCCCGGAGAACGCCTGCGCCATTATCTTGGCGGGCGGACGCGGCACGCGCATCAGCCATTTACATCCTGACGTCCCGAAGCCCTTCATCAAGGCGGCTGGGTTGCCGTTCATCGCTTGGGTGCTGCGGCATCTTCGCGCCCAGGGTCTGCGCCGCGCAGTCGTGTCGCTCGGGCATCTGGCCGAAGTCGGCCGGGAACAACTGGCGAAATGCGGCGTGCAGGGGCTGCGCATCGATACGGTGGTGGAGCGCTCGCCGCTCGGTACGGCTGGGGCGCTCCGCTATGCGGCGGAAGTTGTGCCTGATGCCGATCCGCTGGTGCTGTTGAATGGCGACTCGCTCGTCACAGCGTCCTTCGACGGCGCGTGGCGAGCGCTGACCGATCCCAACTGTGACGGCGTGCTCTTGGGCGTCGAAGCGCCGGATGCGAGTCGGTTTGGACGCCTCGAAGTCGACGCGCACGATCGATTGGTCGGCTTCCGGGAAAAGCAACCGGGGGCCGGACTGGTCAACGCTGGCGTGTACTTTCTACGACGACGCTTGCTGGCGTTCGCTCCGCCGCGGAATCCACTCAGCATGGAAACCGAATTCATTCCGGCGATTCTGGCGGCGGGCGCGCGACTGGCCGTGTGCCGCAGCCAGGCGGAATTCATCGACATCGGCACGCCGGACACCGTGCGCGAGGCCAGCGGATTTATCACCCGGCATTACTTGCAAGGGGCGACTACGTGATTATCAGCAAGACGCCGTTCCGCATCAGTTTTTTCGGTGGCGGAACCGACTACCCCGAGCATTTCAACGATCATGGCGGCGCCGTGTTGGGGACCGCCATCGATAAATGCACGTACTTGGCCTGCACGCGGTTTTATTCGAAGCTGTTCGACTACTCGATTCGCCTCGCGTATCGCCAGGTGGAATGCGTGAATGACCTTTGCGCCATTCAGCATGCGCCCTTGCGCGAGTGCTTGCGCTGGGTCGGTATCTCGGAGAACATTGAAATCGACTGCATGGCGGAGTTGCCGTCGTCGGTCGGCCTCGGCACGTCGAGCAGCTTTGTCGTCGGCGTGTTGAACGCGCTCTATAGCTTTCAAGGGCGCGTGGTGCATCCGCTGGATCTGGCGCATCAAGCCATCGAAATCGAGCGGGAAGTGCTGCACGAAGCGGTAGGTTGCCAGGACCAGGCCTTTGCGGCGCTGGGCGGGTTCCAGTTGTTGGAGTTTCGCCGCGGCCCGGAGATTCTTGCGCACCGCGTGCCGCTGTCGGCGGCGCGGCAATTTGAGTTCGAGCAACACCTGCTGATGGTCTTCACCGGAATCCGGCGGCGCGCCAGTCATTTGGCCGAACGCCAGGTGCAGCGGGTCGCGCAAAACTTCGAACGTCTGAACTCGATGCGGCGCATGGTCGACGAAGGCTATGCGATCCTGACCGGTAGCGGCGATCTCACCGCCTTCGGGCAACTTTTGCATCGCTCCTGGGAAGCGAAGGCCAGCCTCGATGCCGCGATCTCGAACGGGGTCATTAACGAAATCTATCGCGCTGGGCGCGAGGCGGGGGCCAGCGGCGGCAAGCTCCTGGGGGCCGGCGGCGGCGGGTTCATGCTGTTCTTCGTCGCGCCGGAAAACCGTGATGCGGTCAGAGCGGCGCTTGCCCATCTGGAAGAAGTGCCCGTGGAAATTGGCGCGGCCGGGACGAAGATTCTGCACAACGAACATGCCCTGCGCGTGGCGCCCATGACGAGCCCGGCCGCCGGGGATCAAGCGGCCTAAACGGAGTTGGTCCGCTTTTTGCGGTTCACGACGGCACTACCTCGGAACAAGAATATGCGCACGATCATCCTGCTGTCGTTGGCGAACGTGTTTATGACGTTCGCCTGGTATGGGCATCTGAAATTCAAAACGACGCCGCTTTGGATCGCGATCCTGGCGAGTTGGGGCATTGCGTTTTTCGAGTACTGCCTGCAAGTGCCCGCGAACCGCTGGGGGCACGAGACCTTCACGGCCGCGCAATTGAAGATCATGCAGGAAGTGATCACGCTCGTGGTCTTTGCAAGTTTCTCGGTGATCTTTCTGCGCGAACCGCTGCGCTGGAATTACCTCGCGGCGTTCGGCTGCCTGCTGGCCGCCGTGGTATTTATCTTCGGTGTCAAAGATAATCGCAAGAGCGCCGCCGCCGCTGCTCTCCAGGGGCCGCATGCCGTCGCGCCGGTGAGTCAGCACGTCGAATCGCCGCAAACGCTGCGATAACGTCCCGCCGCGAGTGCCTCAGCGCACGCTGTTGCGCAACGCGCGTTTCGCACGGCTTTCGGATGGCCACGCGTCGACCAACACGGCAGGCTGGAATGCATATTCCTGAAACACCGCATCGGCTGCCGCATTGTTGACCGTGTCGTCGCTCATAGCGCTCATAGCGTCCATAGCGCTGATAGCCGTCGAGGCGGACATCGCTGGCGCCGGGGGAGTTTCCCTCGCTAGTCCGAAGGCGTTGCGGACGATTCTCAGATCTGCCAGGTTCACCTGGCCATCGTCATTGACGTCCGCCGGGTTGTCCGGCCCTTCGAAGCCGAACGCCGCGCGGACCATTTGCAAGTCCGTCACGCCGACCTGGTTGTCGCCGTTGGCGTCGCCGGGCAGCGCCCCGGTGATGACTTGCACATTGATCACGTGTACGTCGCGTTGCGAATCACCATTGACGTTGGTGGCCGATTGAGCGCGCAGCGTGAGCTGCGTCGTGCCGGTGAAGCCGGGTTTGCGCTGAATCGTCAACGGCGTTTCGGCGACTTGGCCGACGGGCGTGATGGGCGTCGTGGCGAGCGTCGTTGTCAGGTTGGCATTCGCCACGGCGAGAAACCGTATCGGACTGTTTTCTACGTCGGTGGCAAACAGCGGGAGCGCCAGGGGTTGATCGTCCACAAGATAAACCGTGGACGGCAGCGGCCCGAGGAACGGCAGGGAATCGTTGATGCCGCCGGTCAAATCGGGCTGAAATTGCACAGCGAAACTGCGCTGGGTGACGGAACGTCCGTCACTCACGGTGACTGTGATCGTAGAACTGCCAGAAACTCCCGCAGGGGCCTTGAGCAATAGCGATCGGTTGGCGCTGTTCTGAAAAACCGTCGTGGCTTCAATGCGCACCGGCGTCATCGGCTTATCATTGCCATCGGTGGGGACATTGCTGATGGCTTCGCGAACGGCATCGCCTTCAATCAACTTGCCGAAGATCGAGTGATTGAAGTCGAGGTGGCGCGTAGTCACTTCGGTAATAAAGAACTGCGAATCGTTGGTATCGTCATTCGTTTTGGCCATCGACAGCAGACCGTTGCTGGTGTGCTGTAGGTCGGCGACAAACTCGTCGTCGAAGTTGGGCAACTCGGAGCCGCCGCTGCCAGTGCCCGTGGGATCGCCCCCTTGGATCATGAACTGATTGATGACGCGATGAAAACTGATGTTGTTATGAAAGCCGGTCTGCGCCAATTCGGCGATTCGGCCCGCGGCGCGCGGCGTCAGCTTATCGAAAAGCTGAAACACCATGTCGCCGAATCCCTGCACGCTCATCCGCAGATTGCGGCCTTCGAGAAACGAGGCCTGCAACTGTGGATTGCTACTACGCACGTCAAAGTAGAGCGTGTCGAAATCCGCGTCGAAGGCGTCCAATCCGACGAGCAGCGGCGCACCGCCCAAGACCGTTACGTTGGGCAGTTCGGCCAGTTGCGGCGACGTGTTGGCGACGGCGTCGTAGACGATCGTCAGCTCTTCATTGAATCCGAGACGATGGTTTTCGAACTCGGTGCTGGGCACGCCGTTGACGTACAACTTCAACGTGTGGCCGGCGTCGACGGCGTGGCCAAAAATGCGCGTGGAGTCGAAAAAAGCGTCGGCACGGTTGCCAGCTAGTCCGCCCTTTGTGCGCCATGTCTCGAAGAAATCTCCCAAGGTCGGCAATTCCGTCTCAACGGCTGGCGTCTCGCCCGGCGCCACGCGAATCACACCGTTGGCGAACCTGGTTTGCACCAATTCCACGTGCTCTTGAAACACTCCGATGTTCGCGGGAATGGCTTCCGCCTGGCCGTTGATATAAATCGAAAGGTGCTGCCGCGTGGCGTCCCCCAAGCCAGGCAATTGACCAGCGAACAGCCAGCGGGCCTCCAACGATTCCGGACAGCGGATCGGCGACTTGCGAGTCTTCGGCTTCTTGGACATAGGGATCGATGAATGCGCGACAGAGATGGCTGGAAAGTGTTCCCGCAGGGCGAATTTCTATTGTTTTCCCGATCGGGGATCGACGCAAGGAAAAGGTGCGGAACGGCGGCTGGAATCGACCGGTTCGCGGAAGTTTT
>JALHLM010000158.1:0-3020 GCA_022844585.1 Pirellulales bacterium
GCTCGGCGAGTTGCCGGAGGGCGGCAGACGCGCGGATATCTGGGGAGTCGAGCACGAACTGCCGCGCTTCGAGCCACCACGGCGGCTGGCCGATGGCGAACCGGTCGCGGATGTCTTCACAGGGTGGCGTCGATGACGGAGCCGGCACTTCCGGCGGCATGACCTGCACCTGGCTGACCGCGGTGACGGTCAGGCGGTTGTGCGGCTGCTCGATGGCGAACTGCCCGGCGTGATTGCCGAAGTAATCGCTGCGGTGGTCGGTGTGCGCCGGCTCAGGACGAATCCGCAGGCGATGCTGCAAGCAGGTCTGCCGGCGATGATCGCGGGGCCAGAGGCGAATCTCATTGTGGCACACCGGCACCGCTTCGCTGTAGTCGAAGATCGTCGTGTGCGTGACTTTGTATTTCATGAGTCACCGATCTCTTGTAGCCACGGTCGCCAGACCGTGGGCAACTCGACTAACCACCCACGCTCTGGCGAGCGTGGCTACGAACTACGACGGGCGAATTTCATTGAGCTGACGCGACGGACCAGCGTGTATCAAGTAATTCCGGCTGATCTCGTCGGACAGTTGCCGCAATTGCTCGCTGTGCCGCTGCAGGAAGCGTTCGAGGGACGAGCGACGCCCCTGGCGATCCAAATGCGACATGGCATAGACATCCGCGAGCCGCAGCTGCGTGCACGTATCGAGGATCAGTCGTTGTTCGTTGCTGCGGAGGAGCTGCCGGCTGGAATGCGGCAGAGCGTCCACATGGCCAAGCAGCGCGGCAACCTGGAAGCCGACGGAGCGCGGATTGGTTTCGTCCGTCAGCAGCAGATCGAGGAGCGGCGGCAGTTGCAACATTGTCAGATAGCGATTGCGATAAGTCATCGAGCTATCGGCAATTTCGAGCAAGGCTTCGAACAGCGCATCTTCATCCGCCGGTGGTTCGACGAGCGCGACTTTGAGAACTGTCATCGCCTGCAGCGCCCGTTCGAGCCGCCGACCCAGATCGAGGAACCGCCAACCGGGACCGCGAGTCATGCTTTCGGTGCCCATACCGCTGAAAGCCGCGAGGTCAAGAATCAAGCGGTTGAGCAGCGGCAGCGCATCGGTCAGTTGCGTGGCGGGATCTTTCTCCTGAGTCGCCAGGTCGTGACCGAGGCGATTGAGAATCCGCCAGCTATCGAGCGACAACCGATCGCGTACGACGGTCGCCGCCGCCCGCATCGTCGCAGCCATCGTAGCGAGGCTGTTGCGGGTCGGGTCGGAAACCCAGCGGCCCAGCTCGACTTCCAGCACGGCCATCGCCGGCGCCGAGGCAGACGCCCGCAGCGGAGCCGGAAACGCCATCAAATCGGCGAGCATCTTCAGTAGCGGGCCGAGACTCTGCGGCCCGGCGAACGAAGCTTCACTGGTCAAGCGCGTGAGCGTGGTCCGCAAGACGCGAGCAGTTCCTTCGAGCCGTTCCACATGCCGGCCCAGCCAGAACAAGTGATCGGCCACGCGACTGGGAAGATCATTGCCGCTCCGCTGCAGCGAGACGAGCGTGCCAGCCGGATGGAGCAGCGAGACTTGAGCCACGGGACCATCACCGAGCACCCACACGTCTTTGCTTCCCTGGCCGCCGAGCGCGGATTCCGCGAGCGGATCGGAAGACGTCGAAACCCGCGCCAGGCCGCCCGGCATCACTTCATAACCATCGCCGCTGGCAACCGCGAAGGTCCGAACAGCGACGTGACAGGCACGCAAACTGCCGCCGGACCACATTGGCGCCGACGAACCGGTGACCAATTCCTGAGCCACATAATCCTGCGGCCGAGCTTTGATCCGCGCGATCCACTCCGCCCGTTGATCCTTAGTGAATTGCCCGCCGGAAATCGCGGTCCCACGAACCGAGGGAAAACTCGGCTTGACGACGAGGCGATCGAAGTGAGCGACGACATAATCCAGCGATTCACCGTCGCCGCACCACCAGGTCCGAACCGACGGCAGCTTCAATTCTTCCCGCAGAAAAAAGTGCGCGAGCGTCGGCAGAAACGGCACCAGGGCCGCGGACTCCACCACGCTGCAACCGAGTGCATTGGCGAGCAGGACATTGCCAGTCCTTGCCGCATGCGTGAGCCCGGGCACGCCTTGAGCGGAATCGGAAGCCATTTCGAGCGGGTCGCAGAACTCATCGCGGACCCGGCGGAGAATGACATCGACGCGCAACAGGCCGCCGAGCGTTTTCAAATAAACCTGATTCTCACGAACCGTGAGATCCCCACCCTCGACGAGCGTGAAGCCGAGATAGCGGGAAAGATATGCGTCTTCGAAATAGGTGGGACTCGCCGGCCCGGGACTGAGGAGCACGATTCGCGGCTGATCCTGGTTTCTTGCTCCCGCCTGCAATGTCTCCCGCAGCGTCGCAAAGAATCGCGCGAGGCGCTCGACCTGGCAATCGCGAAACACGTCCGGCATCATCCGCGACATCACGAGGCGATTTTCGAGCGCATATCCCGCGCCGGTCGGCCCGCGCGTTCGATCGGCAATCACGAGCCATTGCCCGCTCCGGTCGCGGGCGAGATGGACCGCGGACAAATACAAATACCGATTCCGCGGCACCGGCAGATCCTTGCAAGCCCGCAGAAAACCCGGATGAGCAAAGACGAGTTCCGGCGGCAGCAGCCCCTCCGAGAGCAACCGCTGCGGGCCGTACAAATCGGCCAGGACCATATTCAGCAGGGTTGCCCGCTGAATCAGCCCTTCCGAAATCGTTTTCCATTCCGTCGTCGGCAGCAGCAGCGGAACCGCATCAAGCTCCCAAGGCCGGGCGAGACCCGCCGGGTCGCCATGCACATTGTACGTGACACCGTTTTCGCGGATGACTTTCCGCGACTGTTCCCAGCGGCGGGCAATCTCCGGGCTGCCGAGCTGGGCGAGCGCGGGAACGAACTTCTGCCACTGCGAACGGAGCGCTCCATCGGGCGTCAGCAATTCGTCATGGACCTGCGCATAGGGCTGATACCCTTTGAGAAGGTCGCGCTGCACGTGTGTT
>JALHLM010000158.1:3030-7753 GCA_022844585.1 Pirellulales bacterium
GTTTGGGCGGGCGACGCGCCGGCGGCGCCGCGCCGGTGGACTTGCTGTCGCCCGCGGCTATGACGGTACGACATTGGCGGCTCGGCGGGAGCCTCGCCCTCCCTGGGATTGCCAGCATACGTGCGATAGCGAAGGGGGGACAAGAGCAGAAACCCGGGCCGCCGGGCATTCCCCATCATTGGGCGGAGACTTCTAACGAAGATGCGGGTGGCGCTGCAAAGAACGTCTCGTGAATTGCCGCCCCTACGGCGTTCAGCTTGACCTGAAAATCGTCGATGAACTCGTGCAGGCCGCCGTCGATGATCTCGCGAATCTGCGAATAATTCACGTCCGCTCGCAACCGGCCCAGCCGCTGCTCGGCGACGTTGTACACCCGGTCGTCCCGATTGCCAAAAATCGCGTTCAGCGACTTTTCGCTTTCGATCAGGCAGTGATGCATGGCCCGCGGAAACTCGCGGTCGAGAATCAAAAACTCCGCGACCAGCTCCGGCGAAATCCGGCCATGCCGTTTGCGATACATTTCCAGCGCGCTGGCCGACTCGAGCAGCGCGCCCCATTGAATCGTATCGATGTTCGTGCCGACGTCGCCGACATTGGGCAGCAGGATGAAATACTTCACATCCAGAATGCGCGACGTCTTATCCGCTCGCTCCAGCATGCGCCCGAGGCGACTGAAGTGCCAGGGCTCGCCGTGCGACATCGTGGCGTCGGTGATCCCTTCGAGCAGATGACTGGCGAGAATGATCTGGTTGAAGAACTCGTAAGGCGAATCGAGGATTGCGCGCTCGTTGGCCGCGGCCCGCACGCTGAGGAAGAACTTGTTCAGTTCTTCCCACATCATCGACGAAATCATCTCCCGCACGGTCCGGGCATTCTCGCGAGCCGAACGCAAGCAGGAGACGATCGAATTGCCGTTCTCCAAGTCGAAGGCCAGAAAATCGATCACGTTTCGCTGGCTGGCTTCGCCGTATAACTCGTCGAAGCGTTCCTGATCGCCGCTGGTGTAGATCAACGGCGCCCATTGATTCTGGGCAGCGTCGCCGAGTTCCAGCGACAGCTTTAAGTTGACGTTGATAAACCGCGCAATGTTCTGCGCGCGTTCGATCGAACGGCTCATCCAGAAGATCGAATCTGCAACGCGACTTAACATTTCCCCCCGCCTATTGTCGGCTTTCGCTCCCGCGAGAGCACGCGTCTTCACCGTTTGACTCCGCTCTATCGTCCACGCCGTCAAGACGCGTCGTTTCGCGGAGCGAAAGGCGACTATTTAGCTTGTTTGAAACTGCGCCTGCGACTGGCCATTCATGGTTTGTCGCTGCGTTTGAAACCGCCCGCCGTTGTAACCATTTCGCAGCACCCAGGTGTCTTTGCTGCCGCCGCCTTGCGATGAATTTACAACAAGCGAACCTTTTCGCAATGCGACGCGGGTCAATCCGCCGGGGAGCACAAAAATTTCTTTGCCGTAGAGAATGTACGGCCGCAAATCCACGTGCCGGCCTTCAAAATGGTCTTCGACAATCGTCGGCACCCGCGACAGTCCGAGCATCGGCTGGGCCACATAGTTCCGCGGATTAGCACGGATCACATCACGATATTTATCGATCTCCGCCTTGCTTGCGCGGGGACCGAGCAGAATGCCATAACCGCCCGATTCGTTCGCCGGCTTGATGACCAGCTTCTCCATGTTCATCAGCACGTGCTCGCACTGCTTGTCTTCGCCGCACACGAAAGTCGGCACGTTCGGCAGGATTACGTCCTCGCCGAGAAAATATTTGATGATGGCGGGAACATACGCATAGACCGCCTTGTCGTCCGCCACGCCGGTGCCCGGCGCATTCGCCAAAGCCACTCGTCCCGCGCGATAGACATCCATCAGCCCGGGCACTCCGAGCGCAGAGTCCTCCCGGAAAGTCTTGGGATCGAGGAACTCGTCATCGATACGGCGATAGATCACATCGACCCGCTCCAGCCCCTTCGTCGTCCGCATCCAGACATGGCCGTTCAGCACGCACAGATCGGAACCTTGCACGAGTTCTACACCCATCCGCTGGGCGAGGAAGCAGTGCTCGAAGTAGGCGCTGTTGTACATGCCCGGCGTGAGCACGACTACGTTCGGATCGGTCACTCCTTGCGGCGCGATGTACTGCAACATGTCGAGCAAGCGATCGGGATAGTCCTCAACCGGCAGCACGCTGAAGCCGTCGAATCCCTGCGGGAACGTCCGCTTCATGATCTCGCGGTTTTCCAGCACGTACGACACGCCGGACGGACAACGCAGGTTGTCTTCCAGCACATACATCTGACCGTTCGTATCGCGCACCAGGTCCGTGCCTGTGATGTGGCACCAGATCCCCTTCGGTGGCGTCATCCCCTGGCAGGGCTTGAGCAGGTTTTTAGCGGAATGGATTAGCCATTCCGGCACGGCCTTATCGCGCACGCAGTGCTGAGCATTGTAGATATCGTCGATAAACATGTTGAGCGCGGTGATCCGCTGCTTGAGCCCGCGCTCGATCATGTCCCATTCGCCGCCGTCGATGATCCGTGGCACCAGGTCGAACGGCCAGACCTTCTCGGTGCCCGCTTCGTGGCCATAGACGTTAAAGGTGATCCCCATGTTCAGGAGCGCCAACTCGGCCGACTTTTGCCGCCGCTGCAACTCTCCCGCCGAGAGGTTTTGCAGCTTGCTAACGAGAGTCTGGCTCCGCTCGCGAGGCTTGCCGCACTCCTCGAACATCTCGTCGTAGAATTCGTCGGTTTTATAAGCGCTAAAATCCATCACTGACCCTCCGCTGGGACGCGTGTTGGGAATGATCTGCCCAACTTTCGGGCAGCCAACGACAAAATCGTTGGCAGAATAGCTGGGCGCAAGGTCGCAAAGCACGAGTTTCCCCAATTTGGCAACTGTTATGCCAACTGACAAGCGCTAAACCGCAAGCGCTCACGCTTTCTCTCGGAGTTGGTCGACGTGACCGATCGCTTGGCAGGGCTGAATAACAGAAAAGGCAGAGTGCCGCGAGGGAGGTTCCGCCGATCCTCCTCAGACTTCAGCCAATCGATCTATCAGCGACTATCGGCAGAACTTGTCAGCTGCGGGAAAAATTCGGGACTGCGATGACCCGCACCAGCCCTTTCGTTTATTCCTTTTCAACGCGCGAAAAAACTTCGATCAACTGTCTCTGAATCACTTGCAAAATCTGATTCGCGACTTCGTCCTTGTCACCTTGCGCGGAAAGAACGACCTTTCCCTCCGGATCGAGCATTTCAATCTCGTTATCGCCGGCATCCATCGCTGCAGGGCCGTTGAGCACAATCAGATCGCAGTGCTTCTTCTCCAACTTCGTAATCGCTTTGAACCGCGCATCGTCCGTTTCGAGCGCAAACCCGACGACCCATTGATCGCGGCGTTTTTCACTGCCCAGAGTGGCGATGACGTCGGGCGTCTCCACCAGTTGCAGCAGCAACGGCTGGCCGTTCTTGGCAATCTTGTGCTGCTCGACCTGCATGGGCCGATAGTCGCAGGGCGCCGCGGCCCCGATCACGCCATCGCAGAGGACGAACTCCTCCCGGGAGGCCCGCAGCAACTCTTCCGTCGAGATAATCGGGATCACTCGCGCCGCGGCCGGATAATCGACATTCACCGGCCCACTGATGATCACCACTTCATGCCCTAAATCCAGCGCCGCCTGCGCGAGCGCCTTCCCCATCCGGCCACTCGACCCATTGGTGAGATAGCGAACCGGATCGAGATACTGCCGCGTGGGACCAGACGTGATGAGGATGCGGGCCATCAGGATTGAACAGGAAGGTCAGGATTCGATTCCTCAGTAATCATCACGCCCAGCCACCTACACAATCAAGTAGCCCCCGTTGGAGTTCCGGCTTTAGCCGGTCACTGATCCCTGCGAAAGCAGGGATCTCCCGTCAATGTTGATTAAAACGACTCATCGTTCCCCATCAGGGGGCTGTTGAGGTCTTGGGCTTCGCCCGGGGTGATGCTGAAGTCGTCGTTGCCGGTGTAACCCCAGACGAGGTCGAGGGCGCCGTCGTCGGCGATGGTGGCGAGGGTGCTGCGGTTGCCGGTGGTGGACCAGGCGGTGAGGAGCGCGAGGAGGGCTGCGTCGTTGTCGCTGGCCCGTTGATACAGGCCGCCGTCGAACGTCGTGCCGTTGGTGGTGCTCGTCCAACTGCTGTGCTGATTGGCGACGCTGCCGCTGATGAGCAGGTCATCTCCGCCACCGCCATCGAGTCGGTCCACGCCGTTGCCGCCGATCAGCACGTCGTTGCCGTCGCGGCCGAGGAGTTGGTCGTTCCCTTCGCCGCCGCTGAGCAGATCATTCCCTTCGCTGCCGCTGAGGATGTCATTCCCCGGGCCGCCGTAAATGCGGTCGTCTCCCTGAGCGCCGTCGAGCGTGTCGTTCCCTTCGCCGCCGTGCAGATAGTCATTCCCGGCGCCGGGGCTGACGCTGTCGTTCCCGCCGCCGCCGTAGAAGACATCGCTGCCACCGAGCGCGCTCAGCACGTCGTCGCCACCGACGACGGAATCCTGCGGCGTCGGGTCGCTCGATGACGACGCGTTATCGCCGTAGACAATGTTGTCGCCGCCGCTCGCGTTGACCTGGTCGTTCCCCAGGCCGCCGACGATGAAGTCGTTCCCCATGCCGCCCGCGATATAGTCGTTGCCACCCTCCCCGTGCACTTCCATCGGGAACGTGACGTTCGAGTG
>JALHLM010000158.1:7763-11344 GCA_022844585.1 Pirellulales bacterium
AGGTCAGCGTCTTGCCGTTCATCGGGAAGTCGTAGAACTGCGCGTTGAGCCGCACCCGCGTGCCGTTCGGCATCGTGGGAGTCGAATTGCGGGAGAAGATGATCGTGTCCGGTCCGCTCGTCGCGCGGACCAGCGTGTCCCCCAGCTGCAGATTGAGGAGTTGGTTGTTCGTGATGAAGTTCAGATCTTCGATCTGTCCATAATTCAGCGGCTCCAGACCGGGACTGGCGATCACGCCGCTGAGCGTGGCCAGCACGAACGACGACGCCAGCGGCACGCCGCTGAGATCCAGATTGAGTACGTCGCCGACGGAATCGCCCGGTGTGCCGACCGGCGCGGTCGGTTGACCACCGTTGATCGTGATGCCGGTGCTCTCGCTCGGGCGGATGCCGCGGACCGTGTCCGGCACCGCGAGCCCTGCGTTCCCCGCGCCCGTGCCGAGGAGGCCCGGCGCCGTCTGGCCGAAAATATCGTTGCCGTCGCCCGCGTTCGGATTGCCGGGGGCATCGCCGTTGAGCGCGATGCTGGCGAGGCCGCTCGGCACTCCCGTTGGCGTCGGCGCTGTCCCACCAATCTGATCGGAGGTGAACAGATAGAATTGATCGCCGCCGGTCCAGCCATTCAAAGTCGCGACCGACAGATCGTGCGCGGGACTCGTATTCACGAACTGGGCATCGATGATGTCGTTGCCACTCGTGCCGGTGTACGTCAACGTGTCGATGTTGCGGAAGATCACATCGTCGCCGGTCGTGCTGGTGATCCCTTCCACGCGGTAATCGCTGGAGGTGCCCGCGTTCACCGCGCTCACGAAGACGTTGTCGCCGGTCGTATCGCCGCTATCGACGATCGTCAGCCGATCGTCGTTGCTGGCCACGAGGCCATCCGTGCCGTCGACAATCACCGGCCCGACGATGCCATCGACCGTGTTCGTCGCACTCTGCAGGATGAAATGATCGCTGCCCGCGTTGCCATTGAGAGTCACCAGGCCCGTGTTGCCGCTCGTGCTGTGAACACGCAGGGTGTCGTCGCCGAGTCCGCCATTCAGCGCGATCGGCGGGTTGTTGGTCTGGCCGCTGCCGAGGCTGACAAGCTCGATGGTATCGGCGCTCCCCAGACCATCGATCGTGAGCGAACTAAAGTTGTTGCCAGTGAAGGCGAGGGATGGATAACCGGCTGCACTGACGACGGTATCTGTGCCGCTCGCCGTGACCGCGATCGCATTTAGGCCCGAGTCGCCGATAATCTGTAGCGCGCCGGGAGTCGCGCCCGTGCCGGTCCGTTCGATCAGTTCGGTATCGACGACATACGCCTGCAGCGTGAGCGCGCCGCTCGTGACTTGCACTTCCCCTTCCGCACTCGCCGCGCCGTTGCCGCTACCGATTGCATACGCGAGCGCCGCATTCGCGCCGGTGAGGCTGAAGACCAACTCGTCCGCGCCGCCGTTGCCGTCGAGCAGCACTGAACCTGTGCCCGCGAGATTCGCATTGTCAGGAATTCCCGGCGCTGTGCTGCCAAACTGTGGCAGGCCGCCGACATCGCTGACGGTGAGGATGTCGTTGTCGCCGGAGCCGATGTAGGTGAACGACTGGATCGAGGCGATCGAGCCTTGGAAGATCACGCCGACGTCGTCGTTGTCCGGCGCGGTCGCCGCGCCGGTCCGTTCGACGATCAGGTTCGCGCCACTCTGGCGGATCGTGATCTCGTCGGCGACGCCCGTGTTGCCGAAGGCAGCGTTATTGGCGTTGAGAGCCAGGTGATACGGCGCGTTGGCGTTCATCTCTTCGATGCTGGTGTAGCTGACCGTTTGCAGCGGGGCAGCGAAGGTCCAGACGCCGCTGCCGATGCTGCCGAGCGTGAGCTGCTGATTGACCGCACCGGTCAGATCGAGATTGAGCATGTCGCCGGTCGTCGTGAGCTGCGGATCGAGGCCGTTGACCGTGACTGCGGCCCCCGTTTGCGGCCGCAGGTTGAACGTGTCGTTGTTGCTGTCGCCGTTCAGCGTGGCGCCGCCCGGCGCGGTGAGCGCGCCGGTGAGGGTGAAGATGCCGCCAGCCGCGTCGGCATTCCCGAAATCGACGTTGACCGTGATGGTCGTGCCGCTCGAGACATTGCCGGCGAGCGTTGCATTGTCTCCGGCGCTGAGCGTGACATCGGCCGGGCCGGTGACGTTTTCGTTCATCGTCAGGTTGCCGGTGGTGCTCACATTGATGCTGCCGCCCGTCGCGCTCACACCATCAAGCGTGCTCACGCCACCAATGATCAGATCGCCACTGTTCGCGATAAAGACGCCGCCGCTGCCGCCGCTCGCTTCGAGATTGGCGACGGTCGTTTCAATCGGATTGCCGCTCGTGCCGATGCCACTCGCCGCTTGCAGGACGATGTTCGGGCTGGTGATATTGTTGTCGTCGTCCGCATCGATGATGCTCGTGCCGGCGATGAGGGCCGCGCCGGCGGAACCGGTCACGTTGGCGATGGCGGCGGAACCGGTCGTCGTCAGCGTGAATGCGCCGAGGGCTAGCGTCGAATCGTTCGAGCCGACGTTGTCTCCTGCGCCGACGTAGCTCGAGATCGTTTCATTCGCGAGCAGTTGCAGCGTGCCGCCGAGGCCGACGTTCACCGCGCCGGCCGTATCGGCAATCGCCGCTCCGCCAGCCAACTGCAGCGTGCCGCCGTTGACGTCGGTGGTTCCCGTGTAGGTATTGACGCTGTTCAGCACCAGCGTCCCTGCGCCGATCTTCGTAAGCGAACCGGGCGTGGCTGCGCCATCCACGATCGGCGCGCTGACCGTCAGCGTGCCGCTCGTCACGTCGAACGTGCGATTGGCTGCCCCTGCCGTGCTGCTCAGTTCCACCTGCGCGATGCCACCCGCGCCACTGCCCGGATCGACGATGATCGACGACGTTCCGGTCGAGGTCACCCCGCCATCGAGCACCAGCCGACTCCCCGCGGCGCCGCACCGCAGATTGAACACGCTGCCGTTCAGCGCGAGTCCGCCGCTGCCGACCGTCACGGTGCCGACCCCCGGCCCGCTGCCGTAAATCGCGAAGCTGTTGTTTGTCTGCACGTTGCCGCCCGGCGTCGCTGTCATGCCGGTGAGAACAAGTCCGCCGAACGAGATGACGCTGTTGCTGTTGCCGAGGAAGATGGTGTTCCCCGCGCCGCCGGTGAAGCTGCCGGTGCCCGTCACGTTCCACGTCGCCCCCGCGCCCGTTTGGAACGTGCCGCCGGTGACCGTCAGATTCGCGATCGTCTCTTGCAGATTGGTGAGTTGCCCGGCGTTAAAGCCGGTTCCGTTGAAGATGCTCGCCGCGCCGCTCACGTTCACGCTAGCCGTATCGGCGATCTGGTTGTTCGCGCCGAACGTGACCTGGCCGCCCGACGTGATATCGAGCTGACCCGGAATCGCGTTCTGTCCCGCGGTCTTGTTGAGATGAATCCGACCGCCGGAGACGAGCGTCGTCCCGGTGTACGTATTCGAGTTGTTCCCCGCGGCCGTCGTCAGCGCGAGGACGCCCGCGCCACTCTTCGTCAGATTCACCGCGCCGGTGATGATGCCGCCGTAGGTATCGGTGCCGGTGGCG
>JALHLM010000159.1:0-6057 GCA_022844585.1 Pirellulales bacterium
AAGGTTGAAATCGCAGCTCGACGAAGGCGAAGTCCATGCGCCCAGCGACGCGGT
The DNA here is from genome assembly GCA_022844585.1 of Pirellulales bacterium. Classification (GTDB taxonomy): domain Bacteria; phylum Planctomycetota; class Planctomycetia; order Pirellulales; family JALHLM01; genus JALHLM01. Next base: position 55 of record JALHLM010000159.1, read on the forward strand.
TGTCGAAGCGATCGACCTGGAGCCCGGCGACCTGGTGCCCGGCGGCACGCCGTTGGCCACGTTGGTCCGCGCCGACGAACTCTGGGTACGTTGTTTCGTGCCGGCCACGCTGGTGACGTTTGTGCATGTCGGCGACAAGGTAAGCGTGGGGGTCGATTCACGCCCCGGCGAGGGTTTCGAAGGCGAAGTGTTGCGCGTCAATCGCGTGGCCGAATACACGCCCCGCAATGTGCAGACGTTCGAACAACGGCAGGACCAGGTCTTCGGCGTCAAAGTCCGGGTCCGCGATCCGGAGAACGCACTCCGCCCGGGCATGGCCGCGACGGTGACCCTGAATGCGCAGGCCACGTCAGCCGGCACGCCCCAGAATTAGCATTTGTCAGAGTCTCCTTTCGCTCCGCGAAAGGAAACGAGACCATGGCGCGCCTTGTTTTGCCCCGAGTTGTGCCTCTTCAAGTAGAGCTGGAAAACAGCGCCGACCGGGCAAAAGGCTATATTCCCTTGGACACAGAAACCATTGAGGTCATCGCCGTCTATTCTTTATGAAATCCATCCTGCCATCCGCGTGGACGCTGCCGCAACGGATTCGCGACCGCTTGGGTGAGACCGCCGGACGCCAACGCGCCATGGAGGCCGAAGGGCATTTGTTGCTGGTGCTGCACCAGCCCCCCTCGGCGGCCGATCCGGAACGCATCGGCCGCTATTTCTGGCGCGATCCGACCGGGGCCTGGAAGTCGAACGCCTGCGGCGCGGGCATTCAGGGGCTCAAATCGCACGTCGATGAATTCGCCAACAAAATCGACAAGTTGGAGGACGCGCTCCAAGTTGCCACGAGCGCCGCGTCGTTCTATGGCATCCTACGCGAGTTGACGCCGCTGGCACGGACCACGCGTCATCTGCACGCCGCGTTGCAACATGGACGGGAACTTTGCCCCGCCGATCGCGACTTGATCGCACTTCGCGACCGCGCCGGAGAATTGGAGCGGGCCGCGGAGCTGGCCCAGCAAGACGCCCAGGCGTCGCTTGATTTCCAAGTGGCGTACCATCAGGAACTGGAATCGCAGCGCAGCTACGAAATGGCCGTGGCCACGCATCGGCTGAACTTGCTCGTCGCGCTCTTCTTTCCGATTGCTACGCTTAGCTCCATTTTCGGCATGAACATGGCCCATGGTTTTGAGAACGCTCCGGCGCCCGCAACGTTTTACGTCGTGCTGGGCGCTGGTCTCATCGCCGGATTGATTCTGGCGATCGGCGTCGGACGACGCCCGGCGCCGATTGGGCAACCGGGGCGCACGAAGCCAGCGCCGCCCCGACGCACATGATGCGGCGCGTGGCGATCCTCTGCGAGTTCGGCACGCTCAACGGCGGCGAAAATTCCCTCTTGGCCGTCTTACCGAGAATCATGGCCGGCGGCTGGACGCCGACGATTTTTTGCCCGGCGTCTGGCGCTATCGCGACCACACTGCGTGAGCGCGGCGTCGCAGTGGAACCGATCGAATATCGCGCATCCGACGGCGGCGCACGGCCACGCGATGAATTGCGCGAGGAACTCACCGAGCGCTTGCGTCGCCTCGCGCCGGCGTTGCTGCACGCGAATAGTTTGTCGATGGGTCGACTATCCGGACCGGTCGCCGAAACACTGACGTTGCCGAGTATCGCGCATCTCCGCGACATCGTCGGCTTGAGCCAGGCCGCCGTGGACGATCTGAATCGTCATCGCCGATTGTTGGCCGTGTCCGCGGCCACGCGCGACGCGCATGTTCAACAAGGATTGACCGCGGAGCGAACGTGCGTGCTCTATAACGGCGTCGACGTGACGGAATTCCAACCAGGCGAACCGAGCGGCTGGTTGCAGCGTGAGTTGGAATTGCCATGCGAAGCGCTGTTGATCGGCTGCGTGGGACAATTGATCTTGCGCAAAGGACAGGACGTGCTCGCCGACGCGGCGACGTTGCTCGTGGATCATTGGCCAACATTGCACTACGTCTTCGTCGGCACAAGACATTCCGAGAAAGAGGAAACCAGGCGGTTTGAGGAAAACCTCCGCAGCACGTTTTCCAGTGGAGCGCTCGCCCGTCGCGGACACTTCCTCGGCGTCCGCACCGACATGCCTAGCTTGCTGCGCGAGTTAACACTGCTGGCGCACCCGGCCAGGCAGGAACCGCTGGGACGCGTGCTGCTCGAAGCCGGCGCGAGCGGCTGTCCGATCGTGGCCACCGACGTCGGCGGCACGCGCGAGATCTTTCCGCCGGACAGTGAGGCGGCAATGCTGATTCCGCCGGACGATCCGCGAGCGCTCGCCGAGGCGATTGAAGCATTGCTACTTCATCCGGAACGTCGTGCGGTGCTGGGACAACGTGCTCGTGGCCGGATTGTGGCTGCCTTCGACGCGGATCGGTCTGCCGCGGGACTGTTGCGGCACTATAATGAAGTGGCCGGTTCTTGAAGAATCATTGTTGGCTGGAACGTGAAGTAACCAATGTCTCCCCGTGCCTGTTTGATCCTCGGTTCCTTGCTGGCCGGATTGGCCGTCGCCGCCGGCACTTTCGGCGCGCATGGGCTGCCGGCGTTGCTCGAGCAACGTCACGCCTTGAGTCAGACCGCGACTCCGGTGGATTTTGCGAAGGCTCTCGCGAATTTCGAGACCGCGGCGCGCTACCAAATGTATCACGCCCTGGCGCTGATCGTTGTTGGCCTCTGGGCGGAACGTCGACCGTTCAAGTCATTGAGCGTCGCTGGCACGGCCTTCTTGCTCGGCTCGCTCGTTTTCAGCGGATTCCTTTACGCCTTAGTACTCACGCAGCAAAAATGGCTCGGCGCGATTGTCCCTATCGGCGGCGTGGCATTCCTCGTTGGTTGGATCGCCACGCTGATCGCCGCCATCAATTCTTCGATTGAGCCAGACTTCGCTCATCCCCCGCGCGGCGAGTAAAACCGATCCGGTCGAGGTACTCGCAGAGCGGCACCGCATATTTGCGGGATGTGCCGAGCAACTCGCGAATCTGGCTCACGGTCAACGTCGGTTGCGTCGCGAACGCTTCGCGTAGCGTTTGCTTCATTGCCTCCGCCAATTCCGCGTGCAGATAGAACTCGTTGTTGAGTTTCACTAGGTCGCCGTCGGACGCGGCCAAGGCGATCAATTGCGGGACGCTGGCCTGGTTTTTGACCGTCTGCGCTTTGACCTCTTGCACCGTCGGCGGTTGGAAGCCCGCGTCGCGATAACGGACGATGATCTCATCCAACAACTTGCGCTCGTTGGCGGTGAGCGTCGGCCCATGTCCGGCCAGCGCCACGCCACGCGCCGTAAGTCGGATCTTGCCCGCGGACTGCATCGCCTGGAGCGTCGCTTCCACGACGGCGTCGCCGCCCAAGTAGGCGAACCGCTGCGTGAGCCGGGGCTTGTCGATCGACGTTTGCAGCGGAAACCGGGCGTGCAATTTCTTGAGCGTCGCTTCGATGCGCTCATAGATATCGGCCAACGCCTGGCGATGCACGCGCAAACGACGGTTCGGCGGCACCGCGAGTTCAATCAAATCGCCGCGCTGCTTGAGCGCGCCGACCGCTTCGTCGAAGCGATCCACGCCAGCGGTGCGCACGAGGTCGACGGGTTGCCACTCGCGCAAACCGAAGAAGCGCGCCGCGGCTGCCGCGCGCACGACAGGATCGCTGGATCTCCAAGCGGTGAGTTGTTCGCTCCAATCGGCGTTGCCGCGCCGCAGGCGTTCGGCCGTGGGATCGAGCACGTGTCCGCCGCCGATCGTCATCACTGGCGACTCGCTACGAATCACCAGCGGCTGTCCCCACACGCCAACGGCCGGTTCCGCCAGGTAAAGCTGCGCGAGGCCGACTGCGCCGGCTTCGAGTCGATCGCGATCGAGCAGCACCACGGTGGCCATGATCTCGGCTGTGCCGAGATGCAGGCGGACGCGAGCGCGGTTCTTGATCGGCCGCATGAGTTGCGGCGAAGCGGTGAGCTGGACCGTCATCCGCCGGCTCGGCACTAAATGCCCGACGGTCGCCAACTCCTGTCCACGGCGAACTTCATCGTGATGAATGCCGGCGAGGTTAATGGCGGCCCGTTGCCCGCGGTGCGCTTCGTCGATCGTGCGTCCATGCACGTTCAATCCGCGCACGCGAACGCGCACCTGGCCCGGCTCGATGGCCAACTCGTCGCCGACGCGCACTGATCCTGATCCGACGCTGCCGGTCACGACCGTGCCATGCCCTGGCACGGTGAACGCGCGGTCGATCGCCAGGCGAAATGGCCCTTCGCGCTTGGCGGCGACCAATGGCTCAACTTTCGCCGCCGCTTCACGGAGGGCTACCTTCAACTCCTCGCCGCCCTCGCCGCGGACGGTGCTGGTGTGAATGATCGGCGCTTCGGCAAGAAAGGTGCCAGCCACCAATTCGCGGATTTCTTCTTCGACCAGTTCGATCCAACTGGGATCCGAAAGATCGCACTTCGTGAGCGCGATCACGCCGGCGCGGAGATCGAGCAGCTTGAGAATTTCCAGATGCTCACGCGTCTGCGGTTTGATGGAATCGTCGGCCGCGATGACCAGCAACGCCAGATCGATGCCGGTCGCGCCGGCCAACATGTTGCGGACAAACCGCTCGTGGCCCGGCACGTCGACAATGCCCAGCCGGTACTCGCCGAGGTCCAATTCCGCAAAGCCGAGGTCGATCGTGATGCCGCGCTGCTTTTCTTCCGGCAGCCGGTCGGTGTTCACGCCCGTCAACAGCTTGACGAGCGACGTCTTGCCGTGATCGATATGCCCCGCGGTGCCGAGAATCAGGTCCGTCGCCATAGTAAACGGATTGTACGAAGCTCGGCCCGCGGGAACCATTGGCGTTACGGCGGCGCGGCTAGCTTACTCAGCTTATCTTGCCCTCGAACAGCGTCGCCGCTACCGTACGCCCCGATTTTCATCGACCATTGGGCAAATCTCGGACTGAATTCACGCATGCGGCGAGCTTTACGAAGCGACATGTTGGGCTGGCGCCGCACTATGCTGCGCTGTTTGCTGGTCTGGATGGCCGTCCTCGCGGCGAATCCCATCGCCAGAGGGCAAAGTCCCACGCCGGCGCCGGTGTTTGCGCCGGAGTCGGGGGTCTATCGACTGCCTCCGGTGACCGATGGGCCCATGATCGCTCCGCCGGAACTGGCGCTGCCGGCCGAGGACGTCAAAACGCCGGAGGCCGTTGACGCGGCGATCGTGGTTGAAGAAGCCCCGCCGGCGCCGCCGAAGATCTGGGAATCGAGCCTGGAGTTCGGCCTGAACGGCTCCACGGGCAACAGCGAACTCTTCAACATGCGCTTCGGCGCGCACGCCAAACGCTGCGTGCCGCACGATACGCTGACCTTGGATTTGACGTACTCGCGGGGCTCACGCAGCGGCGTGCTGGCGGAGCATCGCGCGCTGTTCGACGCCCGCAACGAATGGCACTTCCAGGACAGCCCTTGGACGCCATTCGTAAAAGGGTCGCTCGAGTACGACGAGTTCCGGGCGTTCGACGTCCGCGTGGTGGCGAACGGCGGTCTTGGTTACCAGATCATTAAGAACGACGCCACGAGCCTGATCACTCGGCTCGGTAGCGGTTTTTCACAGGAAATCGGCGGCCCCGACGACAGCGTGGTGCCGGAAGGTTTGGCCGGCATGGAGTACGAGCACAAACTCTCGGAACGTCAAAAGATCAGCGCCGCGACCGAGTACTTCCCGGACATCGGCGACATCAGCGATTTCCGCGCTACGAACAAGGCGGCCTGGGAATTGCTCGTCGATCCAATCTGGAACACCAACCTGAAACTCGCCGCGAATCACCGTTACGACAGCACGCCGCACGGGCTGAAGAAGAACGACTTGGACTACACGCTGCTGGTGATGTGGAAGTACTAACAGGCGGGAGGATTCACCACGGAGTCACGGAGGGGGGAAGGGAGGTGAGAAGTCGCGTCAACTGACGTGAAAGAGTTGCTATGTCTCGCTCGCATGTTCAAAGTCG
>JALHLM010000159.1:6067-11321 GCA_022844585.1 Pirellulales bacterium
CATTCGCGTAAGGTAGCCCCGGAAGGGGCGACCGTCAGTAGCCAGGGGCGGTAGCCCCTGGAAGAATCACACAAAAGAAAAGCCCAAGCCCCTACGGGGCGACCGAAGCGCGGCGTCAAATCGGCCGCCCCGTTGGGGCTACTTTCCTTGGTGGGCGGACTACATCCAGGGGTTGCGCTGCGCTTCACCCCTGGCTACTGACGGCCGCCCCCTTGGGGCTTTGTTTTTCAAACGGATGCAGCGCGCGAGGGAGCAGTCGCCCGCCCAGGCGATTCGCTACGCGAACCCGGCCTCGCGTAGCAATGCTTGATATTCCTCTGGCGTGTTGCAGCCTCGTAGCGAGCGCAATGCTGGATCGATATCGGCGAAATCCGCTGCGGTCAACTCGCGCGTGTTGCGCTCGCGCAACAGATCCGTCGGCCTGCGCTGATCCGCAGCGAGCATCGATTCGATAGCTGCTTGCACACTAATGCGGTAGACGGCCGCCAATGGGTGCGCAAAGCCGTCGACGACGGGCGCCGCGACCTCGTGATCGCCAAGCAATTCCACAATGCGGCGCACAAACGCAGGGGTGAGCAGCGGAGCATCGCAACTGGCGACGAATACGGCCTCCGCGCGACCGTCGAGCGAGTTGAAGCCGGCCAGCATCCCTTCGAGCGGCCCGCGCACTTCCTGGGCGTCCCGGACGATCATCACGCCGCCTGGTAGCGGCGGCAATTGCTGACCCGGGGCGGCGACCACGACGACCGGCGAAACCACTTCGCCCAGAATGCACACGACGCGCTGCAGCAGCAATTCAGGGCCGAACGAAAGCCACGCCTTGGCAGAGCCCATCCGCTCACTTCGACCGCCGCAGAGAACGAGACCGGCGCACCGGAGAGCTGCCCTCTCCATTAGGCCCTCTGCGTCTCGGCGCCTCGGCGGTTCAATAACACATGCCTAGTCATTTCCGCGCTCGCGGTTTTCGTTCCGTTCCCGCCAACGGCGGCGGCGTTCTTCGCGGCCGGCGTCGTTGTTGTTCTGTTGCTGATTGTTCTGCTGGGCGTTCGCCGGCGACGTGGCGTTCGGGTTGGCCACGTTGGTGATGATCGCCCGCATCAACGGGTCGTTGACGATGCCGTTTACGCGGCGGACTTGCGCTACTGGACGATCCGGCATCGCGGCGTCGTCTAGCTCGCTGACCATGCTCTTCACGTCATCGAGCAGGAACTGCGGGGCGGAAATCACGAGCGAGTTCGTCTTGGCGTTGACGCCGACGCTGAGCAGGCCTTTGAAGCGCGGGATGGCGTTCTGCTCGTCGCGCAACAGCGAGAACAAGCTCGGGCGTTGCTCCTGCTGGGGCTGCGCTTGCTGCAGCGCCGGATCGTTCGGGCTGAGCAGGTCGCGGTAAACGTCCTTGATGACGGTCAACACCTCCGGCGCGACCGCGTATTTGATCTGCACAATCTCCGTCTTCCGCACCGATTGCGAATCGACCGGATCAGGGCGATCGTACATCAAGATCAGCGATTCGATTTCGGCAAGTTGCTCCTCGTCCGCGCCTTGCACGAGCACCGTGTTCGTCACGGGGTCGGGCACGAACTTCAAGGGCCGCTTCTTCGACAGCCGACCCCGCTCTTCCGACTCTTCTTCGGGCGGATAGTCGAAGTAATAGTAGCCGAAGGGATTGCGATCCTCTTCCTTCTTCTTCTCTTCAAACACGTCCTTCAACAGCTTGGCGACGTCCTTGGCGTACGTGTTCTTCAATTCGAAGACGCGGTAGCTCATTTCCACGGGCGTCAGTTCGTCCAGCAACTCCATCATGCGGTCGAGCGCCTCGCCGTCCTGGCTGGAGATCACCAGGCCATTGGGGCCTTGCGTGATCGTGATCGGCGGCACGCTGGGCGCGGCGACCGCTTCAGCTTCTCGTTCCGCAACCACGTCCGCCGTTGTGGAGGTCGCGTCTTTGTTCGAGGAAGTCCGCGGGGCCAACTCCGCCTCGTCCGCCAAGGCCAGCGCGAAGACCGGCGCCGCTTGCATGGCCGTGGCGTCGTCCGCTTTGGGCGCCGCCGGTTCTTCCGGCTTGGTCGATTCCTCGGGCGCCGGCGCGGCGCCCGGATCGATCAATAGCGGGTTCGGGCTGACGGAAGGCCACATCTGTTTCAGGCGGCGGAGCAACTCTTCCGATTCCTTTCCGGCTGGAACACGGACCTTGCGCGTATTGTTGCGAACTACGCCCTCGGGGTCGATTTCGCCGAGCTTGACCAACAGCATGCGAACTTCTTCCAGTTCAACGTCGTTCGCACGGAGTAACAGCCGATTGTTCCGGACGTCGGCCTCGACCTGAAAGCTGTCCTTTTCTTTTGTTTCTTCTTCCTCGCCGCCGCCGTAGTAGCCGTAGTAATAACGCTGGCGGCGTTGGCTCGAATCGTCTTTCTTCGGACCTGCGAAGAGAAACTCAATCGAACCGGCGACGTATTCCGCGCTCAGACGGCGAAGCTGCACCACTTCGAAGCGCCGACCGCTGCCGTCAAGGCGTTCGATGAGCGCGCGGATCATCACGTGATCCGCCAAGGGCGCGTTAGCGATGATGGCCTTGTTCTTCTTGTCGATCTCCAGCGTCGACGTGGGATCGAGCCCGCCCATCTCGCGGAGCACTTTCACGACCGGTTCCGGATCGATGCCGGACAAGCGATAGACTTGCACGCGCGGTAGCGTCGCGCCGAGCGCGCCTTGCCCTTGTCGGGACGGGACGTCTAGGAAAGTGATCGTTTGTTCGATCAGCGCCAGCTTGTCGGCCGAGGCGTGCGCCAGGACGCTGTTCTCGCGTTTGTTAGCGGCCAGGTAGATTTCGGATGGACCGCTTGGCATCGCTGGTTGGCCGCCTTGTTGCTGCTGCATTTGCATCTGTTGCTGCATCATCATCTGCTGTTGCTGCATCTGCTCCGGCGTCATCGGCGCGGCCGAATCGGCGGACTTGATGCCGAGCAGCTTGCTCACCGTCTGAATGACGTCCTCCGCGCGGGCGAAACGCAGCGCAAATTCGCGGACCTCAAACTGCTGCCCGCTGGAGTCTTGTTCGTCGATGAGCAAATCACGGATGCGGCGCAGGTTGCCGGCGGTCTCCAGGACGTCGAGGCGATTCGTCGTCTTGAGCGCGGCGATTTTTCCGTACGGACTCAACAGCGGCTTCAACTCTTCGGCCACCGCGTCGGCGCGGAGGCGGTTGAGGTCGAAGAACGTCTTCACCAATTCATGGCTGCCACGGGCGTCAAGCTCCTCTGGCTTCACGCGCGGCACCAGGCTCACGTCGAGCTTCGAGAGATTCACGACCAGCAGGACTTCGCCGTTGTCGAGAATCGTGTAGCCGCGCGCGAGCAGGATCGAGTTCAGCAAATCGCGAACTTCGGCAACCTTATACTTGCCGCGTGTGGTGAGATCGACAAAGCCCGGCGGGGCTTCTTGCCACTCGAGGCTCTTGTCGGAAATATCCGCGAGCCATTCCAACACGGCCGGCCAGGGCTGGCCTTTGAAGCTGAAGGTGACCATGCCGTCGGCGTCGGGACGGGCTTGGAGTTCGACGGGGTTCGCGGGCTGCGCTGGCTCGGTCGGTCGCTTGGCGGGCGTCTGGGACGCCGCGGCATCGGCGGCGGGCGGTTGAGCGGGAGCGCCTCCTGGGGGCGTCGCCGCGGGTTGGCCTTCGACTGGCGCGGTGCCGGGTGGAGGAACTGGACCGCCGGGGGCGACCACGGCAGGCGCCGAGGCCGGCGCGGCCTCCATGACCACCGCGGCTTTACCTTCTTGCGCAGCCGCTAGAGGCGCAATGGAAAGCGCGACGCAAACGCTACCACACGCAATGCGCGAAAATCGCATAGGTCCGCCTCTCCATGAACTTTGACCGCACCCTGGCGACCGGCCGGTGGAAGCAGGTGGGACGCCATGCCTCGACTTACGAACGCGGCTGTTCCTCGGTTCAAGGGCGACATCCAGATTAACAGACGACGCGCGGCGATCAAAGTTCTATCGAAAAAATGTCGGTTTTCTTGGAGAGTCAATCCAGTTAGCCCGCGAAACACGCGAAATGACGCGAAAGGGGGAGGAGAAAGGGCGGAGGCTTGCACTCAATCTTGTCCACGGAACACACGGAATGACACGGAAACATTGAAGGCTCCCCTTCCGTGTCATTCCGTGTATTCCTTGGACACTCGCTGAGGCCCCTCTAGTTTCCCTTTTCGCGTCATTTCGCGTGTTTCGCGGGCTAACTCCGGCTAACGGCCGCGCCGGTAGCTGCGGCGGCGGCCGTCGTCGCCTCGTTCGGCCCCTTGGCCGCGGAGGTTGACGCTGACCGACGCTTCGCTCTCCGGATCAATGGCGTTATTCAGGATCGCGCGCAACTGCGGATCGTGCACAATTCCTCGAACTGCCCGAACTTCGGCGACGGGTTGCTCGGAGAGGGCGTTGGCGTCCAAGACCTCGACCAGGGAGCTGACTTGAACCATCACCTCTTCCGGCGCGGAGACCACGAGCGTGTTCAATTCGGCATTCACGCCGATCGACAGCAAACCCTTGTACTGCGGGCGGTTATTGCGGCGACTAGCCCCGCCATAACCGGACGGCATCCGGCGCTGATCCGGCGGGATGTTCGCCAGGATCGCGGGGTCGTCCGGGCTTAGCAGATCGCGGAAAACATCTTTCACGACCTTGGCCAGTTCCTCGGCCGAAGCGTAATCGACCTTCACGATTTTCGTTTTCCGGGTCGGCTGCGTATCGGCCGGCGGCACCTGGTCGAACGACACGATCAGTTTCTCGATCTCTTCCAGCTTCCGCTCGCTGGCCCCTTGGACGAGGACCGTGTTCGTGAGCGGATCGCCCAAGAAGCGAATCAGAATCTCCTCGTCGCCTTCGCCGGGCAACGGCGTGGCGTTGGCGGGCAGGTCGTCGAAGCCGTTCCAGCGGAACTTGGGGTCCGCCGCGGCGACCGGCTTGGGCGTCGCCGGCGTGCGCGGGGCATAGGCGTTCGTCAATAATGCCGCGACTTCCACGGCGCTGGCGTTTTGAAGCGTAAAGACGCGGAGGCTTTGCTCGTTCGAGGTAATCTCGCTGACAAGTTGCTTCACGCGGCGGACCGTCGTCGGGTCGTCGCTGGTAACGACCAGGCCTTCCGGACCGCTTGTCACGCGGACAGGGGCGGGGCCGAGCGCAGCAGGCGGCGCTTCCGCCGGCGCCGCCGTGCCGACCTCAGGCGCAGGATCGGTGAGCACGTCCGCTACCGCCA
>JALHLM010000160.1 GCA_022844585.1 Pirellulales bacterium
CGAGGGCCCAGGTGCCGTAGCCGCCCATGCTGAGGCCGGTCAGGTATACGCGATCGGTGTCGACGCGATACTTGGCGATGATGTCGTCCAGCAGCGCATTCAACTGATCCGGGCGCCACGGACGCACCGCGCACTGGGGCGAAACAACGATGAAGGGGAAATCAGGCTTGTCGGCGACGAGCTTCGGCGGACCGTGCTTCTTGACGATTTCCAGATCATCGCCTGATTCCCCCGCGCCATGCAGGAACAACATCAGCGGGAATTTCTTGTCCGCGTCGGCGTAGTCCTTGGGCAAGTACAGCAAGTATTTCGTCTTCACCACAATCTCCTGAGTGAACTCCGCAGGCGTCTGCGTTCCCGCCGCCGGCTCATCGGCGCGAACCGCCGGCGCCAACAGCGCCACAGATCCCATCCAGACCGCCATCCACAGAATCCGCCGCATGATGCATCTCCAAGGTAGGGCCGCGAGCAAAGCGCGCAGAAGGTTTTTGACAAGCCAGGCCGCCGATTATAAACCCGGCCAGCAGCGGAAGGAAAGCATTGGCACAGACTGGGTCGTGTCCTACGACTGTGTTGCTGCCAGTTTCGACTCCCCGTCAGTTGTAATCCAATACCGCGGGATACCCGGCCGGTCCGGATTGATTTCGGCCCGGATCATTCCAGTTAGCTGAAGTTGGCGGATCGTCGGCATGAGAAGAGCACTCAGCTCTGGTCGCCGTTTCTCTGCCACTAATCGACGGTCAAGTTGATACCAACTCCATTGGCCATCATGAAGGGCGATTTCTTGCAGAACCTCAAGAGCGAATTCGGCACTCATAGCGCGTGGGTGCCTGGGGCAGGGGCAATAAAGGCGAGGTCGCTATGGCCCAATAGCTGGGGCTTCGTTGGAACTGTCAACCGATCGCTACGATGCCCCAGCTTATTCAACCTGGTTGCCTTCAGGACTTGCCCCAGCCCCAGGCACCCACGTCGAACGCGCAAATCGAAGTGTGACTGAAAACTAAAACACCCCAGCCCCGAAGCCGTTGTTGCTTTCGCCACGAGGTGGTCGCGGGGCTGGCGCTGGCGGTGGCGCCGTTGGCTGCGGTTGGGGATGATGTTGCGCCGCCGCCGGGCGATGCGGGCCGCGGCCGCCGCCGTGTCCGGAGGCGTGCGTGGGCTTGCGATCGAAATGCGGGGCGCTCGTTGGGGGACGATGCGCCGGCTCGCGCGTTTGCGTCCGTGGCGCGTGGTCGTAATCGTCGAAGTCGTCGTAGCTCGGGACGTAGCCGGGCAGCTTGGAGCGTTCGACCTCTTCCTGAAACGCCTTGATCACACAATCCTGAATCATCTCGCGGCAGTGCGAGTTGATCGGATGGGCGATGTCTGCGTAGAGTTTCGCCCGGCCTTCTTCGTCCTTGATGGCGCGATCTTCCTTGAGCTTCACGCCGCACTGGTTGCAATAGCCGGCGCGCAAGTGATTCTTGCAGCCGCACGTCGGGCAATGCGAGGTCAGCTTGCGGCTGGGCATGGCCACGAAAGGACCGTTGGTCCCTTCGATGATCTTGAGATCCCGGATCACGAAGCAGTTGTCGAAAGTAATCGAACAAAACGCTTGGAGCCGCTCACCGGGTTCTTCCATGAGCTTGATGCGCACTTCTGTCACATCCACGGCTGTTCTCCCTTCAATCGTGGCGACTCAGCAGGCGGTACGCACAGCGTACACCTGACCGACTCCTCGACCTCGTAACCTGCTCGCGGCCCTCTGAGCATGTCCGAGGTTCCGGCAGAGCCCGAAGTAACTCGAGCCGCTGCCGCTCATCCGATGTCCGACGAATTCGCCGTCGGCGAACTCCCGACGCAATCGTTCAATCCAAGGTGTTAACTCCGCGGCGGCCGGTTCCAGCCGATTGAACAGGCGTTCTCCGGCGGTCGCGGCATCCCCCGTGCGCAAAGCTTCCAAGAGTGGAGCCAGAGGTTGGGGATGTTCCGCCGGGCGGCAAGCACGAAAAACCGCGGCGGTACTGAGTCCCACCGGCGGAGCAACGACCACGAAGTGCAGGATGCCCAGGCCGCTTGCAGGTTCAATCCGCTCGCCGCGTCCGCGGCAAACAGCCGGACCCCGACCTAGAAAAAACGGGACGTCGCTGCCCAACTCGGCCGCCAGCGGCAGCAATTGCTCCCGTGACCAATCGAGTCGCCAGCCCGCGTTGGCGGCCACCAAGGCCGCCGCCGCGTCGCTCGAACCGCCCGCCATACCGGCCGCCACCGGGATGCGCTTCCAAAGCTTCATCCGGGCGCTGGCCCATATGCCGGCTCGTTCGGCCAGCAAACGCACCGCCCGCACTACGAGATTGTCGGATCCCTCCGGCAACCTGCTGGCCTCCTCGCCGGATCGCTCCACGCTCGGAAACCGTTCACACGTCAGTTCAATATCCCCCGTGTCCGCCGGGGCGAACCACAGGAGATCGTATAGATTCACCGGCGTCATGAGCGTCTCCAACTCATGAAAGCCGTCTGTTCGCTTGCCTAACACCTCGAGAAACAGGTTCAATTTCGCCGGCGTGCGCACCAGAACGGTCGACGGCGTGCGTTGAACGTCCATGCCTTGCCCGCCCTCTCATCAACTCCCGGCGGACCGGGCTTGACAAGTAAGTTCCCTGACACAATGGCAGAATTCTATGAATCCAAAACGGATCGGTCAACCTGGATCGGTTAGGGGCGCTAGCGAATCAGCGAAATAGACGGCATCGACTACTCCCCCGCTGGCAGTTCGTCGAATTGGAGGACGCTGAAACTAATCTCAAAATGCCAACCTTTACTTTGTGGCGGTCCTCCAGGTCTCTTGTTCCGCGCATCGTTGCGCCATTGATTCTCTGCCGGAGCAAGCCCGGCAAACCCGCCACGTTCGTACCCGATCAATTCGAGTCGCGTTCCCGATGCAATCGGATTCTCCTTTCTCCAGCGCGATTCAAGCTCGATCACGACCGGTTCATCCAACTCGCGTTCGCCCACCTGTCGCACCTCGAACATATTCTCCAACTTGGGCTTACTTTGGTGCTCGTCGATCATGTTCCCGCGAATGGTGAGCAAGCTTCCGAGAGGTTCGTCCAACCTGCCATGCACCTGAATCGAGTTACCTAGTGCCCCGCCCCGCACGGTGGCAATTGGTGCTTTGGTCTTGGCCTTTGTCTTTTGGCTTCCAATCGCTTGAAAGGAATAGAAACCGAAAAGCAGCGCCACTGCGGCAACCACCGCCCATGTGATTTGCAATCGCTTCATCGGCACGCGCTCCTTGTTCGTGATCCCGCCCTTCAGAACACCGTAACGCCCCGGAAGTCACCGGGCAAACGATTTTCAAACTCGGTTCCCACGACGTTTGGCGCGAAACAGAGGTCGCGCGTGAACTAGCCCCAACAGGGGCGACCGCCAGTAGCCAGGGGTGAAGCGCAGCGCAACCCCTGGAAGGCGGTGCGACAAAAAAACGTCCTAGCCCCAACGGGGCGACCGAGGCAGAGATTTTGCCTTTCGGTCGCGACGATGGGGCAACGTCCTTTAGGAGGCGTCTTCAGGCACCGATGGGGAAAGCAGGTTTAGCAAAACGACGCGAATACGCCGCCGGCGTCTGTTTCCCCGGCGTCGGAGACGCCTCCCACAGTCGATGGCGGAAGTCGATTTTTGCCCGCTCAATCCTGGAACTTTTCTTCCCCGGCTTGTTCCTGGTAGATCGGCATGTGGCGGTAATAGACCTCGAGGATCATCGTCGACAGGGCGGTCGAGTAGTGGCGGCCTCCTTCGCCAGCGCCGTGGGCGCCTTGGAAATGCCAGCTTCCCTTCTCGTGGCCGCCGGCGGCTTGTTCCTTGATCAAATAGTCGCGCATCTTGGGATTCCACTTCTCCCAAGCGTCGCCGCCAAAGTGGCTCATCACCTGCGTAGCGTAGTAGTTGTAGTACATGTCGCTGTCGGAAGGGCCGCGATCGCTCAACGTCTGCACGCCTCGCATCAAGGCCGCGTTGTCGCGCTTCCAGCCCATGTACATCCGGCACAGCAAGCCGATGGCGGTCGTCGCCGTGCCAGCGGGCGGGTTCTGATATCCGTAGCCAGCGCCGCTGTCGGTTTGAACCGTGTCGAGAAAATGGCTCGCGCCGGCCACGGTCCGCGGATCGATTCGCAGATAGGACAACTGGCCGCTCTTGAGCGCCATCAACTGCCAGCCGACGACCGAGGTGTCGCCGGGTTGACGAGGTAGATAGCGCCAACCGCCGCCGACCGGGTCTTGCGCGTAGGTGATGAAATCGAGCGACGCCTGGGCCGGGCCTTCCAGACCTTTGTCATCGGTCATGCCGTAAGCTTCGCACAAGGCAATGGCGCAGATGCCATGCGAGTACATGCCGGCTGGAACCGGATCGTTCAACGCGCCGGGCACGTTTTCGTGCGCGTGCATATTGTTCATCAGAAAGTACAGGCCGCTTTGTACGACTTCCTTGTACTTCCCTTCGCGATGCGTGTTGCCGGCCCCCAAAAAAGGCATCAGTCCGATGCCGGTCGCGCCGAGGTTCGCTCGGTTGCCGAGCATGCCGGGATTGCCGCAGCGGCCTTGGCAATCGCCTTGCGTGTGATCGAAGCTCCAACTGCCGTCCTGGTTCTGGTGGGCGGCCAGCCATTCCAGCGCGCGGGCCACCGCCGCTTCGCTTTCGCCGGTGCCGCCGCGCTCGATGACGAGCCGCTTGCGCATCCCTTCGCCACGTCCCGAAAGCCCCGACCCGACGGAGCTGCCGATCTCGCTCATCAGATCGGACGAGCCGGAATTTAAACCCGGCGCGTCGAGTTCCACGGCCAGGCTCGCGGCCGGCGCGTCACTGATCTCCGAGACGCCGATGCTTTCGCTCAGTCCGGTGACTTCGGTCGGCACGGACAGTTCGGTTTCCGTGGCGTCGAGCGAGGCTGGCTGAGGCAAATCGAGCGCCGCCACATCGCTCAGACCTTCTTCCTCGCTGACCGTCGTGGCGACCAGGTTCCGCACCTGCTGCTTGATCTCTGGCAGCATCATCAGTCCGAGGGCCAGAATCACCAGCAAGTGGACCACCGCGCTAAACAACCAACTGGGGGCCGTGGTCAACCAGTCCAGCTTGCCAGCCTGCTCCAATTGGTCGAGCTGCTCCAGCGTTTCGGAACGGGGCGCAGCGGTCGGTGCGCTCTCGGGCTCCGCGACGGCGGTCGACGTAGTGAGGGAGTCCTGGTCGGACATCGTGGCTGCCGTCGAAGGTTGCTGCAGTTCCGTCGGAAGAGCGGCGCGGCAGCGTCGACAACTGCGACAACGCGGCCCACGTCTCTATTGAACAGCGTACACGATGGCTTTGCTTCCGGCCAGTTTTCGGTCGCCGATCTGGGGCGAATCCATTGTTCCGCAGCTGGCCGCAGCGGTGCGCTTGGAACCTAACGGCTGGTAATTAGCGACATCCGCTCCAACGGCGCCCGGTGACGCCTTCCGCGGCCCATATCGAATGTCGCCAGGCATTTGGCCAGGCCCGTTGCAAATACCGTCATTCCGGCAACTGGACCGCTTCGCGACCGTCGCGGGTGGCCAGGCCTTGCCAGATTGGCAAGTTGACCGCGTCCGCAATGAACCGGGCGGAACCGTCCATCAGGCCGGCGTTGACCCCCCCGCCGTGCATGCTGCGAGCGGTGATGGCCGCGTAAGTGGCCGCGCTTTGCGAGAAGCCCTCGCGCTGGCTGGTCCAGTCGATATCCAGTTCCAGTCCGGACACTAAGTGCGGTACCTTGGTGTTCGGCGTGAACGTGGCGGTGAAACCGGATTGATGGGCGCGGCCGTCGACCCACTCCGTATGGCCAGTGTTTTTCTGGACATCCATGCCGAGTTTGGCCTCACCGCCCATTGCAGCGACCGTCGTGGCATCAGTCGGCGGCGTGGCACTGGCCGAACCAGCGTTGCGGAAATAAGGCGTGAAGGCCTTCACTTCCGCCAGGCAGAGGGTGTTGCTGGCGCCGTCTTTGAGCGACTTGCTCCCCAGCTTGCTGTTGACGACAAAGACGCCTTGCCCGACTCGCTTCTTGGTCGGGTCAAATACAAGCCAGACGCCCATGTTCATGCCGTAATTAAGGGGATAGTGCGCGGCATTGCCGTTTTCCAGCCGCGAAGTATCGTGCGGTTCGCTAGGACAGAGATAGGTGGCGATGCGCGCACGGGCCACCGGCGTGCCGTCGTAGGAGTTGTTGAAGTCGGCCAACTTGTACATGCCGTACTGCTCCAAGTACGGCAGCAAACGTGCCTGGGCGGACCAATTGCCGCCCTTGTTGCCGTCGACATGGTTCCAGCAGAACGCGGGCGGAAAGGCTCGATTCGCGGACTCATAGGTCTGCACTGCGAGTCCGACCTGCTTGACGTTATTCAGGCAGGACATGCGCCGGGCAGCCTCGCGAGCGGTTTGCAGTGCCGGCAAGAGCAGGGCAATCAGGATGCCGATGATGGCGATGACGACCAACAGCTCGACCAGGGTGAACGCCGAGCGGGGACGGGCCGAAAGGTGGCGAGCGAGCATGGTAGACCTAAAGGCGGCGGGATATCTGAGATTGAGTATCAAAATCAGGTTAGCGAGTCTCCCTGGCACGTCAAGTGGGAATTGAGAAGGGAACGCCAAGGTCTGGCGTTCGCTGATCGAATTCTGGCGGCGGAGAGCTAGCCGAAACCGCCATCACTTTGCTCGGGTATTTCTATTATAATCGGGCTGTCCGACCGCGCTTTGGCTGCGCGCACTCGGCATTTCGGCACTTTTGTGGAGGTTGGCTGCGATGCGGCAATTTGGGACGGTTCGCGGCGCGTGTTATTTGGCTGTCACCCTGCTGGTCATTAGTTCGACTTTCGCGCCCCTGGCCACGGCAAATGTTCCGGTCGGCACTCGCGTGCCGAACTTCGCCCTGGCCGACGCCGCGGGCCAAACGCAGGCCCTGGCCGATTTCCGCGACCAGAAAGCCGTTGTGCTCGTGTTCCTGGGCACCGAATGCCCCGTGGCGAATTTGTACGTCCCGGACCTCGTCGCCATGCAAGAGAAATACCGCGACCAAGGGGTCCGGTTCATCGCCATCAATCCCAACCCCGGCGACACGGCCGAGGAGATCGCCAAGCATGCCGAAGAGTACGGACTGAAACTGCCAGTGTGGATTGACGCCGGCGGCCGCGTCGCCAAAACGCTGGGCGTGACTCGCACGCCGGAGGTGCTGTTGCTCGACGATCGCGCCGCGGTGCGCTATCGCGGCCGCATCGACGATCGCTACGGCGTCGACTACAAGCGCAACGAAGCGACGCGCCACGACCTGGCGGAAGCCATCGACGAACACCTGGCAGGCAAGCCGGTGACCATCGCCGAAACCGAACCGGTCGGTTGCCTCATCACGTTCCCATCCGCCAAAGAAATCAACGCCAACGTCACGTACTCGAAGGAAGTCGCGCGGATCGTCCAAGAGAACTGCCAGAAGTGCCACCACGCGGGCACCGCCGCGCCGTTCGAGATGCTCTCGTTCGACGACGTGATGAACCATGGGGAAATGATCAAGGAAGTCGTGCAGCGCCGACAGATGCCCCCTTGGCACGCCGATCCGCGTTACGGCACGTTCTCCAACGATCGCCGACTGACCGAGCAGGAAATCGACACGCTGGTCGCCTGGGTCGACGCCGGCATGCCGCGCGGCGATGACAAGGATCTGCCCACCACGGTCGAATACGCTGACGGCTGGACGATCGGCAAGCCGGACATTGTGTTCGATTTGCCCGAAGAAGTCACCGTCCCCGCGTCCGGCACCGTGCCGTATCGCTACTTCACGACCGAAACCAATTTTGAAGAAGACGTTTGGATTCAAGCGGCTGAGGCGCGGCCCGGCAATCGCGCGGTCGTGCATCACATCATCGCTTTCTACCAGGAACCTGGCAAAGAGCCGTCGCGCCGCTTTGAGGATCAATGGATCGTCGCCACGGCGCCCGGCGATATGCCGCTCGTGCTGCCACAGGGCGTGGGGCGCAAGATCCCGAAGGGTTCCAAGATTATCTGGCAGATGCACTACACGCCGACCGGCAAGGAAGAAAAGGATCGCTCGCAGATCGGGCTGATTCTCTACAAGGGAGACGAACCGCCGAAATACGAAGCCCGCACACGCGGCCTGGCCAACGTGCGTTTGGCGATTCCGCCCGGGGCGTCGCATCACGAGGTCAAGTCGCAGTTGACCGTGCCGGCCGACGTCTACCTGCTCTCCTTCTCGCCGCACATGCACGTGCGCGGTAAGGATTTTGAGTACAAAGCCACGTTCCCTGACGGCAAGCAGGAAGTGCTGCTTTCGGTGCCGCAATACGACTTCAACTGGCAAAGCACTTACCGGCTGCCGGAACCGCGGTTTGTTCCCAAGGGCACGAAGATTCAGTGCGTCGCCCACTACGACAACTCGCCCAACAACCCGGCCAATCCGGACCCCAAAATCGAAGTCCACTGGGGCGATCAGACCTGGGAAGAAATGATGATCGGCTACCTGGACTACATGCTCGCCGACGGCGTCCCGAAAGAAGCCGCCGACAAGGCAGCGCCCGGCGAGGACGTGCTCGATACGCCGAAGCCGTAGTACCATCATTTTTTACCGCGGAGACGCAGAGACGCGGAGGAGAGTTTGAAGTCTTCATTGCTCAGTTTTCAGCAACATTGATTTCGATCGATTGCTTGCCAAGCATCGCTTCCCCCTCACTCCTACCTCTGCGTCTCAGCGCCTCTGCGTTTCAATTACGCACCCCTTCTTTTCCCCGAGTTGGCCATGTGGGTTCGACAGTGTGAATTGGATGCGAATGTGGACGAGCGTCCGCCGATTCCAATGCGGATTGCTTCAAACGAAGAGTTCGTGCCGCCGCCGCAATCGGAAGAGCAGAAGCAGGTCGAACTGCGTCTCTGGGCGCTGGCCGAGCGCGCCGCCACGCGGTTGAAAATGAGCCGGCGCGATTTTCTCCGCACCGGCTGCGGGATGGCCGCGGCGATGCTCGCCTTGAACCAGGTCTACGGCCCGTACTACGAAGTGCAGGCCGACGAACTGGAAGACATGGGCAAGGTCCGCGAGCGCTGGCCGAAAGAGCAATTCATCTTCGACGTGCAGACGCACCACGTCGACGTCAATAAGAATTGGTACAACGACACGCCCGACGGCAAGAAATTCGCCGAGTTCTTCAAGCTGATCCGCATCGAGGGGGATCTCGACGAAAGCCTGAACCGGCTCAATCTGGATCACTACGTCAAGGAAATCTTCTTCGACAGCGACACCGTGATGGCCGTCATCTCCGGCGTGCCGACGCGCGAGTGGCACAAGAACCCGTTGCCGCCGGACCAGATGGCGGCCACGCGCGATCACGTGAATCGCTTGGCCGGCTCGGAGCGCGTGCTCGCACACGGCCTCGTGCGCCCGAATCTCGGCAGCAGCGAACTGGACGAAATGGAGCGCCAGGTCAAACAGCTTGGCATCCGCGCTTGGAAGATGTACACCGGCGCGGAGATCGGCGAAGAGGCCTGGTGGATGGACGACGAGAAGGTCGCCTATCCGTGCTGGGAAAAAACCAAGGCCCTCGGCATCAAGAATTGCTGCGTCCACAAGGGACTGCCGCTCGGTCTCTTCAACGAAGAACACTGCCGACCGAAAGACTTGGTGAAAGCCGCCCGCGATTGGCCGGATCTGAACTTCATCGTCTACCACTCCGCGTTCCTGGGCTTCGGCGGCGACGCGAAGTGGCTGAAGGAAGGGGACCCGCAATACATCCCCTGGACCAGCGACCTGCTCAAAGACCTGAAGGCCAACCCGAACGTCAAGAATATCTACTTCGAACTCGGCAGCACGTTCAATCAGCTCTCCGCGTTCGCGCCGGAAAAATGCCTCCACATGCTCGGGCAGATGATCCAGGTCTCGGGCGCGGATCACATCCTCTGGGGCACCGATTCCATCTGGGGCGGCAGTCCGCAGAGCCAGATCGAGCGCCTGCGCCGGTTGAAGATGACCGACGAACTTCGCAACAAGTTCGGCTACTCCGACCTGACGCCCGAGATCAAGAATCAAATCTTCGGCCTCAATGCCGCGAGGCTCTTCGAGCTCGACCCGAACGCCCAACGCAAAGCCATCGAGCACGACCGCTTCAGCCAACTCCGCAAAGAATACGACCGCAACCCCAGCCCCACCAACACGCAATACGGCTGGATCTGGGTGGAAGACGGGCGCGAGCCGACGACGCCGATCGGGCCGGGGTAGAGACAAGGATGACTGCGTAGCGATGAACGGATGTCAGGGCCCCCTGGTCCCTTGTTCGCGCCCTTTAGCGCATTTCGCGGTTCCAACTCCTTCGCCATTACCACTTTGTCGACTTCCATCGCCATCCAGCCTCGTGGCCCGCTGAACGCCACGATTCGCCCGCCGGGGTCGAAGAGTATTACCAATCGCGCACTGGTTTGCGCGGCTCTGGCGGCTGGACGCTCGACACTGACCGGCGCGCTTGATAGCGACGACACCCGCGTGATGGTGGAGTGCCTGCGCAACCTCGGCATCCGCGTCGAGCACGATGTCACCGCGCGAAGGCTGACCGTGGACGGCTGCGGTGGCCGGATTCCGGCGCGCGACGCGGATTTGTTTGTCGGCAATAGCGGTACGACGGTCCGCTTCCTCACGGCGCTCGTCACGCTGGGCCGCGGCGTGTATCGGTTGGACGGCGTCCCGCGGATGCGCGAGCGGCCGATCGAAGATCAGCTCGACGCCTTGCGACAGCTCGGCGCGAAACTGACCTGCGAGCTCGGCACCGGGTGTCCGCCCGTGCGCGTCGAAGCGAATGGTCTTCCCGGCGGCAAAGCCAAAATTCGCGGCGATGTTTCGAGCCAATTCCTCAGCGGGCTGTTGATGACGGCGCCTTGCGCGTTGTCCGATGTCGAACTGTCCGTCGACGGCGTGCTCGTCTCGCAACCATACATTCACATGACGCTGGCGGTGATGCGATCCTTCGGCGTCGCCGTCGAGATCGCTCCCGATCTGAGTTACTTCAAGATTCGCGGCGCGTGGCGCTACGAGCCGCGCGAGTACGCCATCGAACCGGACGCCTCGGCCGCCAGCTACTTCTTCGGCGCCTCGGCGATCGCCGGCGGCCAGGCCACCGTCGAAGGTCTCTCGCGGCAGAGCCTTCAAGGAGACATCGCCTTCGCCGACGTCCTCGAGCAAATGGGCTGCGACGTCGAATACGACGACGTGCGGAACCGCACTACCGTGCGCGGCGG
>JALHLM010000161.1:0-6806 GCA_022844585.1 Pirellulales bacterium
GACCCTCTGGCATTCGAACCATCATCAGCTTCAACTTGACATTTCGAAGGCTTCCAATGATTCTGGAACCTGGTCGCTGAACTTTGGCGTTTTCCAGGAGCATTCGCTAATGCTGCGAAGATTACTTAGTACGTTGTTGATCTGCGTGATGCTCGGCCTGCTCTTCGCGTCAGGCAAGCCCCAATCCACTTGCAGCGAGCAAGTAGCAACGCGATACCACGCCCGCCATCGGACGCGGAATTTCTTTCAGAGTACATCGCAGCAGGCGCCGCGTCGCGCTCATGGCAGCGCTCCTGCCAGGTAGGCGATGACAGCGCCTAGCCCGCTCCCAGCAATTCGACGGATGACTGCACGGCATTTGGAAGCCAGCGAGAGCAGGCGTCGATGAGCGTAGCGCGCGAAATCGGCTTGCTTGCATAGTCGTTGCAGCCTGCTTCGAAGCAGCGTTGTCGATCGTCTTCCATGGCATGCGCTGTCAGTGCAATGATGTGCCTTCGCGGACCTCGGCGGAGACTTCCTCAATTCATCATTTGTAACCCTGCCAAACATTCCGATGCCTTTCTGGCCGTTTCAAACGGTCGGCGCTTCGTCGCTTTTTCAATATAACGAGCGCTGGAAAATCGCGGGCGGACTGTACGATAGCGGCAGCGATCAGAATCAATGGTGGATCCGCACCGCGGATCGAGGGCTCTTCCTCATCGGTCAGGTGGACTACACGCCCTTCGCCGGCGTGGAAGAAGCATTGGCAACGACGATTCGACTCGGCGCTTGGCAACTCACCAACGACGTCTACTCCAACGATGAAGCGACGATCTTTGACTACAACTACGGCTTCTACGGCACGCTCGATCGAATGGTGTTTCGCGAAACGGATGCCGACGAGCAAGGGCTCGGCATCTTTCTTCAATTCAGTTGGGCTCCCTCCGATCGCAATCAAGTTGATCGACACTTCGGCGGCGGGCTCACTTATCGCGGCCTCCTCTCCGGGCGCGACGAAGATACGTGCGGCGTCGGCTGCACTCTGATCGACTTCGCGGACAACCTCAACGAGTTGACAGGTCAAACCTACGAAAATGCGATTGAACTTTTTTACAAGTACCGCTTGACCCCCTATTCGGCGCTGCAACCGGACGTGCAATACATCACAAGACCATCCGGCCTGGAGCGAGACGCATTAGTGACCGGATTGCGGTTTGAAGTGACGCTCTAGCCCGGTTCCGAAGGTGGCCGGGCGATGTTGATGGAGGCGCGTCAACAAGGTCGACACCATATCGCTGTACCATTTGCTTCGATGGACAAGAGCCACTAACCGATGGCCGGCCTCTTCGCCTAGGCTAAACGCGCATCGAGCGCGACCCCCTTCCTGGTCGCGCAGTTGCGGCGCTGCTTGTTACACGTGAATGCCCGCTTTGCTTCCCGAATCACGAGGAGCATACCCAATGCCACGTGCGAGCTGAGGCGGTAGCGCTGATTTCGCTAGCCAATCAGCCCGAACCAGAAGAACACATTGGTTAACAGGAGCAAGAAGGCGAAGAAAAGAAAGCGACGCAGTTGTCGGGTTTGCCGACGACGTTGGTAGGCGTCTTGACGGGTCTGCGGAGCGCGATAGATGGTAGTCGACATACCTCGGTTCCAAAAAGGGAAAAAAGTGCGGGACGTGTTGGTCAGCGTCCGCGCGGAAGTGACTTCTCAATGACATTGCTACTCAATGGCTTCAAGTTGCTTAAACAGGCATCGCAGCGCAGCTCGGGGTATCGTGATCATCGCGATTCGGGCGACGCACTTTCGCCTGGCCGATGCCCCGGCCGGCAACGGGAATTTCAATGTGAACAGTCGTACTTTCCGCGTTCGCCGCTCCGGCAGTGACCGTCGCCACGTAGGGCGCTAGACTAACTTTAAACACTTCATGGCGATTGTTCTCGGGGTGGCTAAAGGGCACGCAGAAGAAGCCTTCGCCGACTCTCGATTGAGCTACGACAAATGCGGCGGCCTTACCTGGCTCCAGCACCAGGGGACCGTCGGGCTTTTCGCCGGCATCTTCCGTCAAAAGCTGGACGCGAGCTTCCAACTTGCGATGTGCATCGGCGAATCGCTTGGCCGTCAGCGCCTCAAGCGTATCCAACGTGACCACGACGCTCCCCATCGCCTGTGGGCTGTGATTGCGCACGATCACGCTGACCTTCTTGCCCCCGCTCCCATCGCTTTCGATTCGCAGTTTGGAATCGAAACACAATCCGGTGGGCGCAGCTACGGCTGCTGGCGACGTGGATCGAAGCCGGCAAAACGCGATGAGGAAGCCGATGGAGGCAAGTCCGAAGACTGCGGGTAAGAGCAAGAAGTCGCGCTCTGCAGAACCCCAAGACTGTGCCTGAAACACGCCATCAAGAAACTCGTTCACGATGCATCCACCCGAGGGCCGCTTGTTTCCATCCAACTGAACTCTATCTCATTCACGCTCGCGTCGCCCAAGACGATGTGATTTAACATCACGCAATAGCTATGGCTGATCGACGATTTAATTCGTGCGGCCGAATCGTCTATCTATGCAGAAAACTCAGCCCCCACCTTTGGTTTTCGGTGCGGCTGCCCGCACTTGCAGTGGTCAAAAAGAAGTCACTCACTGCGATGCCCGCGATTTGACCCATAGGGGATTCGACCTATGGTTCAGTTGGCGGCAGCGGAACTCGCCGCACTCTTCTTCATTCCTCTCGGCGTCACGAACGAACTTTTTGTTGGTTCGTATTTACCACTCGTCCTCCCTGCGTTGTCCGAATGATCGGAGGGGGCTATGTTCACACGTCGTCGTTGGTTTTTGCAACTCACAGCAGTGATTGCCGTACTCGGGCTCACCAGCGTTTCCCAGGCGCAAAGTACGGTCGTCAAAGTGGAGGAAGACTGGGAGCTCGTCATCTCCGAACCATCGCCGGACAGCGATGCTCCGCAAGTGACCTGCGTGATCTCGCCTTACGCGGGAGCGCAGTCGGTCCATGCAGCGTTTGAGATCAATCATCGCTCGCTGCCAAGCTTCGCCGCCGGCGGCATGCAACTCCAGGCCTGGAATTACGAACACTTTATCACGCGCGACTCGAGTGCGTCCGGGGCCTTGTCCACGCCGGGTGAAGTCATCACGTGGACGACCAAGATGAAGATCAAGGACGGCTACTTGTTCTTCTATGTGCGAGACGGCGTCTCTTCGACCTGGGGAGCCTTTGGCGGCGACGGTGATCTGACCTTGTCGATCCCTTGGTCGTTGAGCAGTTTGGCCGGCTATTCGCCGGAAACAAGTGCGGAGCAATCGGGCGTCGGCTATGCGTCGAACCGGGTGAGTCGCCTGGTCCTGAAAGAAGTGCGGTATTTCAACGCGGCGAACGAGTTGGTGTCCCAAGACACAACTCAGCGCGTCGTTCACACGCTGGAATAGCGTGCGGCGCCGCAGCGCGAATGAGAGACCCACACTCACCGGAGCTTGACCACTATGAAAAAACCTTCTTTACGGTCGCGTAAACGTCGCGGAACCATCGCGCCGTTGACCCTCGTGTTGATGATCGTGTTACTCGCCTGCGTGGCGTTCGCGATTGACGTCGGTTACCTGGCCAAAACGCGTAACGAGATGCAACGCACCGCGGACGCGGCCGCCATTGCGGCTGCCTGGGATCTGATCAGCGAAGAATCGCTGACCGGAGACACAAGCATGTCCCAAACCATGGTCAATGTGCGGGGATCGGCCGTGAGCTACACCTCGCTCAACGACATCTGCAAGAAATCGCCTGACATCGACGAGAATACCGCCAATGACGTCTCGGGGGATGTTGTCGTCGGCTATCTGAATGATCTCACGAATCCCGCGGCCGAATGGGACTACAGCGATCCGACCAAGTTCAATGCCGTGCAACTCCGCGTCAGCAAGACCAGTCAAATGAATGGCGAGATCCCGTTGTTCTTCGCCCGTGTCTTGGGCATGGATAGTCGCGCTACCACCGCGACGGCGACGGCGGCCTTAACGCGCAACATCGGCGGGTTTCGCATTCCGGCCGACGGCGGCAATGTGCAACTTTTGCCGTTCGCGCTGGACATCGACACCTGGAATGACCTGATGAATGGCAATGCCACCGATAGCTGGACCTACGATCCAGACACCGGCGCCGTATGTGCGGGAAGCGACGGGATTAAGGAGGTCAATCTTTATCCACAAGGCACCGGCTCGCCAGGCAATCGTGGTACCGTCGATATCGGCGGCAGCAACAACAGCACCACGGATATTGCCCGCCAGATCGTTGAAGGCGTCAGCCCAGAAGACCTGGCGCATCACGGCGGCGAACTGGAGTTTGACTCATGCGGTGAACTTGACCTCAATGGCGACACCGGAATCAGCGCCGGCGTCAAAGACGAGTTGGCGTCGATCGTCGGTGACCCGCGGATGATCCCGATCTTCGAAGAAGTGAACGGACCGGGAAACAACGCCGACTACACCATCGTGAAGTTCGCCGGAGTGCGGATCATGGAGGTGAAGCTGACGGGCAAGATGACCAGCAAGCGGCTGATCATCCAGCCCTGCAACATCGTCGCGGATGGAGTGATTCCCACCACGCAAGAAGGACACGGCGACTTTATCTATACGCCGGTAAGACTTATTCGTTGAGTGTGCTTGAGAGTGTGAGCCTACTGACAGTGGCCGCGCCGGGGAAAGAACCGAGTCCCCGGCGCGGCCGGTTGTTGCGCTCAACATACCGGACTATTTCGCGGCCGGCGCCACTTCGCGCTGCAACTCCACGCGGGCGCGGAGTCCTTGTTCCTCGAACGTCAGCCCAAAATTGCCGCGGCGCAGTTGTTCGAGCGGGGCCACCGCGACGTTCTCCAACTTTGGCGTCGCCGGGCTGCCGAAGACGGTCGATTCCATTGTCTGGTACTCGTCATTCCAGACGTACTCGCCACCACCGGCGCAAACCAGTCGGGCTTGCCAATAGGTCTCGTGCAACTTGACCGGATCCTGATCCGGGAAGCGGCGTTTCCATTCGTTCAAGATCGGCAAGTTCTGCCACGACAGCCGTTGCAACTGCTTGCGGTATTGATCGCCGCTCAAGGCGAACTGCGCCTGCGCCGCTTCGCGATCCGCTTGCAGCGAGACGTTCTCGCCGAGCCAGGGCTGCACCGTTTCCGCCGGCTGCTGCGGTTGATCCTTCGCCGTGCGAGCAGTTTGCCGATCGATGGCCCGCTTGAGCACATCCTCGTTGGGCGTCAACACCAGGGCGCTGCCGACGACGCTGTAGTACAACGCCGCGTTCTCCGGCACGCCGGTCTCGCCGGCTTGCGCCGTGGCGCCGATTTTGACGTACGCATGTTCGCCATGCTTGAGTGATTCCCAAGCCGTGAGGCCCGGCGCCGTCTGTTCGATGAACGCCCGCAGGCCCGTTAGAAATCCGGCGAGCTTGAGATTGCTCTTCGAATCGATCCGCACCGCCAAAGGAACGTTGAAGCCGCGCTCGTTTAGGAACTTCTCGCGCTCCTGGTTCGTCCATTGCGGATTCAACACCTCGGCCCAGAAAGGATCACGGTCCAGATACAGGCCGATTGTATCCCCGAGCCAACTCAATACATCGATCTTCGCGCCGGGCGCCATCGCCGTGGCCAGGCCGGCGTATTGCCGCACCGGCAGGGCGTCGCGATTGATCGCCATAATGAAATGGGCGAACGTGTCATGCGGATCGCCAGCGCCTTGCGCGATTTTCGCCCCGCGCGTGATGGCGATAAACTGCGCATACTCGGTGTTGGCAATGAGCGGCATGACCGTCATATCGGCGGCGAGCAGGTCGTCACTTAACGTGAGCCGCACCGCGACGGGGTCGAAGGCCCAACGCCAATTGTTCTGATAGTTGGTGCGCCAGCGATCGTATGCGTGGCGCTCCTCGGTGGTAACTTTGTCGATTAACAACTCTGAGATCGGCGTCTGAAAATCGAGCGTGTTGTAGACGGGCGAGTGCACGCCAGTCGGCTCCAGCATCAACTCGCCGGCGCTGATCATCGTGAGATCGGTATGAATCGGGCCGGATTGAGCCTCGCCTTTCACGATCCGGTCCAAATAAGTCGCCTGCATTTCGGCCAGCACGGCGACGTCGCGAGTGCGGCGCGAACCGGCGATCCGCCACTTCGGCCCGCACCAGCGCCGAATCGTGGCGTCGGACAGGAACACGAGCGCCGTTTCCTCATCCGCGCCGCGCGGAT
This sequence comes from Pirellulales bacterium, assembly GCA_022844585.1. Taxonomy (GTDB): domain Bacteria; phylum Planctomycetota; class Planctomycetia; order Pirellulales; family JALHLM01; genus JALHLM01. The sequence goes on from JALHLM010000161.1 coordinate 6,220, forward strand.
AACGATCTCGGAAGAAGGTGAACTCCGGCAATGACGCGAGCGACGCAAACTTCCCTTCGACAACCGCGGCGGCCCGCTCCATTTGATACGGCGAATTCGTCAACAGCACCGCTCCGGGGAGCGCCGCGACATAGCCACTGATCCGCCGATCGTCGGAACGGAGTCCCTGATACGCGACGGGACCGGTCTCGACCTTGATCTCGTGCGCCGCTGTCCCGCGCGCGTTCAGTTTCATGTTGGCCCAGAGAATATCCTTGAGGGTCTTAGGGTTCTCCGTCTCGAACAGGAACGCCACATCCGTGCCGACGCGGAAATACGGATCGCCGCCGGTGAGCGCGACGCTTTTCACGACCTGGCCGCCGAGCAGTCGTGCTGCCGCGTTTAAAGGCACGCCGAGTTGCGTTTCATAGCGGGCTACGCTGCGCGCATCTTCCGCGCGCGGTTCCGTGAGACGTAGCACAGGCGCCGTGTTACCCTTCAACTCGTCGACGGCTCGCATGAAGGCGTCGAAAGAAGGGAAGAACACGGCGTGCTGATCGGACGGAATGCTCTTGGCGAGCGGATCGAGCGCCGGCGACTTGCCGGCG
>JALHLM010000161.1:6816-11264 GCA_022844585.1 Pirellulales bacterium
GATCTCGGCGATCGTGATCCCATCAATGTCAGCGAGCGGGACCGTCATCTGCGTCGATTCGCCGGCCGGGTTCAATGGGCGATCCAGCGCCAAATTCTCGCTCAACGCCCGGCCACCGCTGAACAGGGCGTAGGTTTGATCCAGATCGGTCCCGCCGAACTGATTGAACTGGGCCACGTCAGCCGTCGGGGCTTGCGGAGCTTGATTCAACTTGCGCTGCGTCTCTCGCAATTCATGCCGGAACCACGCCGCGCCGGGGACTTGTTCGTTCAGGAGTTGTTGCAGTTCCTCCACCTTGGCAAGCTGGAAGCGCTCGCCGCTCGGCAGACGATGCTTGTCCGCCGGAATGCGGAACTTGGTGATCGCGTAGCCGTGCAGGTCGGTTGTCGGCAAATACAGCCGGCCGGTGACCTCGCGCTCGGCCGGTACTCGGACCATGACGCGCGCGTCCAACAGGTTTTGTGCGGTGAACGACCAGGGCGTGATGCGGTTCTCCATCTGCACGATGCCTTCGCCGTCTCCGTCAATGGCCACATACGGCGACGGGGAAGTGCGCTGGCTCGACAGCGGCCACTCGAGTTGCGCCGTGAGATCGTATTCGGGCAACTTCCCCTCGGTCAGCTCCAAATCGGCGATGCGGACGTCGTAGAAAACGTCCTCGGCGCTTGCCGTGGATGCCAGCGCGGCGAGGATGACGCCACAGCACAGGCGCGTGAACGCGCAACGGAAAGGTCTCATGGGAGTAGCCTCCTACCGGGGGAATTCGCGATGCTTGCCAATAGACTATAGGCTACCGGCGCGATCGAATATAACGCGGGTCGGGCAAGAATTCGATTGACCGGGCGCGGCTCGTTCGATTGAATCGCCGTCCAAGTAAGTCGTTTTTCTCGGGGCAATCGTCGACCTTACTTGTTCGGTTCGCCCCGCGAGATCATGATACCTGCGACCGATCGTCCTTCTGGAGGAATCAACCGTGACGCGGAAGTCCATGGTAATTACGCTGGCTAGCCTGCTATCGGCCGGTATGACCGGAAGCACCATGCCTTACGCTGGGCCCCCGGTTGCGCAGCACCCGGCGCCGTTGATTTTCTCGCTGCAAACACGCGGCGAGGATGGCGCGCCGACGACGCGAGACGAGGCCATCGATCCTCGGAAAACGGCCGTCGTGGTCGTTGATCCCTGGAATTTTCATTGGTGTAAAACGGCGACCATGCGCGTGGATGCGCTGATTCCCCGCCTCAACCACTCGCTGGTCGCCTGCCGGGAACTGGGCAAGACGGACATCCTCTGTCCGTCGGACGTCGTGGACAACTATGTCGGCTGGCCGCAGCGGGAAATCGTACTGGCGATGGAAAAGCGACCGGAGCCCCTGTTGCAGCCGATTCAGTGTCCTGCTCCTCCCGACGGCGGCGGCTGCGCCTGCGGTCATGATCGCTGCGTAGTGAACTATGGCTGGGATGGCATGCACCCGGACCTGCGAATCGGCCCCGACGACCTCATTCCGGATACCCTGCAGGAAGTGTGGACGATTTGCCAGGATCGGCAACTGACGCACTTGATTTACGTGGGCGTCCATACTCAGGTGTGTCTGCTTGGCAAGCCTATGGGGCTGCGGAATCTCAAGTCCGCCGGCATGCAATGCATCCTGGCGAGAGACTTGACCGACGCGCATCCTGGCTATGATCCGCAACAGGGTTTCACGCCGGACGCTCACACCGCGGAAGTGGTGGCCCATTTCGAACGCTATTTGGCGCCGACGATCATGCTGTCGGATGAACTGGCGAAGATCGGCAAATGGGATCAGACGGCGCTCGTCGATCCGGTGAGAATCACACCCTGGGGCACGACGCATCGGCCACATCTGTTCGCGGACGAGGTTACCGTCACGCTCAGCGCTCCGTGGCAGCCTGATGCGGAGCTGCGCTACACGACCGACGGGAGCGAGCCGACGGCGCACTCGTCGCTCTACGAAACGCCACTGAAATTGCATGAGTCTGCGCGGCTTCTCGTGGGCGGATTTGTGAACGGCGAGCGCGTCTGCTTAGATTCGGAGGGCGTTTTCGACAAGCTCGCCGCGATGCCGCCGAAGCCAGACATCTTGCTTTCCGAGGCCAAACTGTTGCGCGACGTGGGGCATGGGCACAGCTATGGAGGCGTCATTCGCACCGCTCCGCATATGCGTCCGGCGCAAATCGATCTGAGCCACGAAGGCCTCCCGTTGCGTCTGCGAGGCGAAACCTACGAACATGGATTCGGCGTCCAGGCGCCGAATCAGTTGATGTTCGCGCTGCGCCCGGAATACCGACGATTCGTGGCGCTGGCCGGCGTCGATGAGCACATTCTGGAGACGGCCAATGGGTCCAATCAGGCCATGCACCCGAGCGTTGTCTTCAAGGTTTTTATCGACGGGCGCGAGGCGGCGCGCAGTCCCGTCATGCGGATCTCCTATCAGCCATGGCGCTTCGACCTGCCGATTCCACCCGGGAGCCGCGTGATTAGCTTAACGACGACCGACGCCGGCAACGGCAACAAGGAAGACCTGGCGAATTGGGTCGACTGCGGCTTCGTGACTGGGTCGCCGTAGTTGGGGCGACCGGCGGCGCCGAATCCACGTCGCCCCTAGTGCAACCGCTGCCCCGGCTGCGCCCCGCTGTCGGGGCTGAGCAAGAATACGTCCTTCCCGCCGGGGCCGGCGGCGACGACCATGCCTTCGCTGAGGCCGAATTTCATCTGCCTTGGTTGCAGGTTGGCGACCACGACCACGAGGCGACCGACGAGCGATTCAGGTTGGTAGGCGGCCTTGATGCCGGCGAAGACCGTGCGGCGTTCTTCGCCGCCGAGGCTGACCGTGAGCTTCAACAGCTTGTTGGCCGTCGGAACCTCCTCGGCGGTGACGACCCGGGCGATGCGGAGGTCGAGCTTGGCGAAATCGTCGATCGTGATCGTCGGCTGCAGCGGCTCGGCGGTGAGCCATTCGCCGCTGTCGCTCGTGGCGGCGGCCGGAGTTTCGGGGGCGCTTTCCTTGCTCGCTTCAATCATCGCGGATACCTGCGTGGGTTCGACTCGGGTGAGCATGTGTTGAAATTTGTTGACGGGCGCGGCGACGCGCGGCGCGGCGGCCTGCGACCAACTAGTGATCGGTTCGCCGAGCAACTCGCCCGCTTGCTGGGCCAATCGCGGCAGCACCGGCGCCAGGTAAATGGCGAGTTGCCTAAATAGATTCAGGCCGATGGTGCAGACGTCTTGCAGCTCGCGCTCCTTGCCGGGTTCTTTTTTCAGAACCCAGGGGGCGCGGTCGTCGATGAATTTGTTCGCCTGGTCGGCCAGCAGCATGATGTGCCGCATGGCCTGGTTGTAGTCGCACGATTCGTAATGCGCGGCGATCGTCTCGCCCGCCGCGGCGGCGCGCTCGAACAGCCCGCCGTCGTCGGGGTATGTCGTCGACAGTCCGGTCGTTTTCAAGAAGCCCGCCGTGCGGCTGGCCAGGTTGACGACCTTGCCGACGAGATCGGAGTTCACCTTGGCGACCAGCTCGTCGAGGTTCATATCGACGTCGTCCAGGCGCGAGCCGAGCTTTGAGGCGTAGTAGTAGCGTAGGAATGACGGATCGAGATGCTCCAGGTACGTCGCCGCGCGGACGAACGTGCCTTTGCTCTTCGACATCTTCTCGCCGCCGACGGTGAGAAAGCCGTGGATGTGGACCTTTGCCGGCAAGTTGTAGCCGGCCGTCTTGAGCATCGCGGGCCAGAACAGCGTGTGGAAGTAGGTGATGTCCTTGCCGATGAAGTGATGCACTTCCGTGGCCGGAGTGCGCCACCAATCGTTGAGCTGCTCGCCGTTGCGTTGGCACCATTCCCAGGTCGAGGCCAGGTAGCCGATCGGCGCGTCGAACCAGACGTACCAATAGTCGCCGGGGCTGTCGGGAATCTCGAAACCGAAATATGGCGCGGGGCGGGAGATGTCCCAGTCCCGCAGCGGTTCGCCGAGGAAGTGCCCCTTCAAGTAGTTGGCCACTTCGTCCTGCAGGTGCTCGCCCCCTTGCGACCAATTCTCCAGGAAGCCGTGCAGTTGTTCGATGTTCACGAACAAGTGCCGCGCGCTGCGCACTTCCGGCGTGGTGCCGGTGTGAACGCTGATCGGGTTGATCAATTCGGCGGGCGAGTACGTTGAACCGCACTTGTCGCAGCTGTCGCCGTATTGATTTTCCGACTTGCAGCGCGGGCACGTTCCTTTGACGAAGCGATCGGCCAAAAACGTGCCGGCCTTGGTATCGTAAAGCTGCGTCACGTCGCGCTCGATCACCAGGCCCGCGTCGCGCAGGGATTTCCAGAACACCGCGCACAGCTCGCGATTCTCCGGGCTATTCGTGCTGCCGTAGTTGTCGAAAGCGACGTCGAACCCGGCGAAGTCGCGAATGTGGTGCTCGCGCATGTCGGCGATGAGCGCCT
>JALHLM010000162.1 GCA_022844585.1 Pirellulales bacterium
CCGTCGAAGGATTCTCGCCATGCGCTCTTTCGTGCTTGCCGTGGTTTGTCTGGTCGTTTCCGCTACGTCCATTCAAGCACAAGACGAACGGACGAAGCGTCTGAACGAAGACCGGGCCACGTTTGAGTCCTCCGAACAATGGTATTACAACGATCTGGAGCGCGGTTTCGCCGAGGCGCGCAAGTCGGGCAAGCCGTTGCTGGTCGTGCTGCGATGCGTGCCGTGCGAGGCCTGCAAGGTGTTCGACGAGCAGGTCGCCCATGAAGACCCGCGGATCAAGCCGCTGCTGGAACAATTCGTTTGCGTGCGCGTGATCAAGACGAACGGGCTCGATCTCAGCCTTTTTCAGTCCGACTTCGATCAGAGCTTCGCCGTGTTCACGCTGAACGCGGACCGCACCATCTACGGCCGCTACGGCACGCGACCGGAGACGGAATCGCAGGAATCGGAGATGTCGCTGGAAGGTTTTGCGGACACGTTGCGGCAAGCCCTCGAATTGCACGCAGGCTATCCGGGTAACCGCGAGCGGCTCGCCGCCAAGACGCCGAGCAAGCCGCGCTTCGCCGTGCCGGAGGATCTGCCGGAGTTGCAAAAGTACCGCGAGTTCGCCAAGGTCGAAAAGCTGGAAATGCGGATGTGCATCCATTGCCATCAGATTCGCGACGCCGAGCGGCTGGACTACCGCAATCGCGGCGAGGCGATTCCGCTCGAAACGCTGTTCACCTGGCCGGCCACCACAGCGCTGGGCTTTGCGCTCGATCCGAACACGGCCGCCACGGTGGCCGATGTAACGAAGGACTCGGCGGCGGAACAGGCGGGGCTGCGACCCGACGATCGGCTGATCGCGGTGGATGGTCAGGCGGTGATTTCGCTGGCGGATGTCAAATGGGCGCTGGACCATGCCGGCGACAAGCGCGAAGTCGCCGTCGAGCTGGAACGCGACGGCATGCCACTGACGCTGGCATTGCCGCTGGCTAAGAATTGGCGCGCGAAGAGCGACATCTCCTCGCGTGTGACGACCTGGGATCTTCGCCGGATGGTTACCGGCGGTCTGGTGTTGGAATCGCTCGGCGAGGACGCCCGCCGCAAGCTGGAACTTGCCGACGACGTCCTGGCGCTACGTGTCAAATACGTGGGCCAATACAACGAGCATGCGGCCGGCAAACATGCCGGTTTCCATGAAGGGGACGTGATCGTCGAGTTCGATGGAGTGGCGCGACCGTGGCGCGAGACGGACCTGATCGCTTACGGCCTCACCGAGCGCCGACGCGGCGACTCGGTCGACGTCACGGTGCTGCGCGATGGGGAGCGCCTCGAACTGAAGCTGCCGATGCAGTAACTTGGGGGCATGCCCAACTGCGATCGCTACTACGCCGCCACGTGCCAGCTTGACCTGCCGAACCCCAAGTCGCGCGATGAAATTCCTGCGCGCGTGCAGCATCTGCTGGCGATGGTCGATCGCGCGGTTCAAGGGTATGAGCCGTTCTTTCCGGTGCGGTTGATTGTCTTTCCGGAATTTGCCCACGCCGCGCCGATCTACACCACGGTCGCCGAGTTGCGTGAGCGACTGGCGGTCGAGTTGCCGTGCGAGCACACCGACGCTTATGTCCGCCGCGCGAAGGAGCTTGGCGTCTATTTTCAGACCGGAAGTTTTCTGGAAGTCGATCGCGCCTGGCCCGGGCATGTGTTCAATACGACCTGTTTGATTGGTCCCACGGGGTTGCTGGCGAAGTATCGCAAGGTCCATACGTGGATTCCCTGGGAACTGCACACCAGCCCGCATGACCTGCCGGAATACACGGACGCGATGTATCCCGTCGTGGAAACGGAAATCGGCCGGCTCGGCGCGGCGATTTGTTATGACTGGCTGTTTCCGGAGGCGATTCGCCAACTCGCGTTGGCGGGCGCGGAGGTGTTGATTCGCGTTTCGGCCTATATGGATCCCTGGGGGACGGCGCAACCGCTCGATTGGTGGACGCTGGTGAATCGCGTTCGCGCGTTGGAAAACATGGCGTACGTCGTGGCCGCGAATCAGGCGGCGCGCTTGGAAAACTATCCGCCCTTCAGTTGGCCCGGCGGCAGCATGGTTGTCGACTACGACGGCCGCATTCTTGCACAAGCGGAGCCGGGGGGCGGCGATCGGATTGTCGTCGGTCCCATCGATCTCGCGGCGCTGCGCGCGGAACGCGAGCGCCGGCGCGGACATCACTTGCTTTCGCAACTGCGGATGGAAACATACCGCGGATACAACGCGCCGATCTATCCGACCGGGACCGCGGCGGAGCAACCGCACGACGCTGCGCAAATTGAAGCCAGCATTGCCGAGGCAAAACGGAGGTGGAATTCGCGCGCCGCTGCGCCGCCAGAAGCGTAGTATTCAGTGGCGAACGGACGTCGGGCTGGATTGATGCCGGCGAAGTTTGCCCAACGCTTATGACCCGATCAGGGGAGGACATATTCCCCCAAGAATCTTGGGTGAGAACCCCGGAATCTGATTGACGGAGGGGGAGGCGCTCTGATAACGATAGAGAGTGTTGTGCGATACCTGTCGTCCGCATCCTTGAATTCGAAAGGAGGGCTGCCGTGCAGAGTCCGCCGGACAGTTTTGTCGGAGGAGCCGAGCCTTAGGCCCGCGACGAGCGGCCCCGTACTTGGCAGGCCGATTGCCTGCCGGCACAGCGTGTGACGGTTACCGCCGTTCACACCCGCTTGCCGCCTTAAAGGTCGGCCGCTGCGAATGACCTGGCCCCGCTCCTCCGAAGTTTGCCAGCGTGAGTTCTTGGTACGAACTATTTCTCCCAACCTCATGTTGTAGAGTCCACCAACTTTCAACGCCTTTTTCGACCCTCCGAGCCCGCTGGCCCGGAGGGTTTTTTATTGCGCGAATCGTTCTCATAGGAACGTTGCCGTAAATCAGGGGGCGGCCCGCGAAACACGCGAAAAACGCGAAAAATGGGAAGTCTGGCAGGGTTGAGAATGCCGCGCAAAGCTCCTGTCGGATTTCAAGCCGGTTTAGGGCGGAGGTCAACGAGTCTGCACGGCAACTCAGTCAGTACGTCCGACTGAGGGACAACTTTCGTGTTTTTCGCGTGTTTCGCGGGCCGCTCCGAATGAAACGTAGTCGTCCGGAATCGTCGCGCCAAAGTGTCCGGGACGTTTTCCGGGCTTGGTCCCCCCCGGGGCTTCTGTTACAAACTGCCCGGTTTGTCAGATCAGCCAGGGACGGCTTGCGACGATGGAAAATTTTCTGAGGGCGATTCGCCTTGCCCTCCACTATCGGTGGACGTTCGCCGCATCGGTGTTTTGCGCACTGATGGTCGGCGTGCTATGGGGCGGCAACATTGGCGCCGTGGCCCCGTTCGTGCAGGTGGCGTTCGAGAAACAGTCGCTGCACGATTGGGTCCGCAACGAGATTCGCGAAGACGAAGCGAAGGCCGCGGAGCAGGTCGGACTGGTGGCGAAACTCGCCAAGGCGACGGCCGGTGAAACGCCCGAGCAGCGCGAGCAACGGCTGGCGGAGATCGCACACCACGAGGCCGAAGCAGCGGATGCGCGGGCATCGGCCGCTTACTATCAGCGGCTCGAGCCGTACGTCCAGCGCTGGCTTCCCGTCGATCCCTTCCGCACGCTGGTGCTGGTCGTGGCGTTGTTGATGATCGGCACGACGATCAAGAGCGTCTTCCTCGCGCTGCAAGCGATTCTGGTCAATCGTTTGGCGCAACTCGCCATCTTCAACTTGCGCAAGGAATTCTTTCGCCACAGTTTGAAGATGGACCTGTCGCAGTTCTCCGAGGACGGCGCCAGCGACTTGATGAGTCGCTTCACGTACGACATGGAGAGCCTCTCGAACGGGCTCGAAAACCTGTTCGGCAAGGCGATCCGCGAACCGCTCAAGATGATCGTCTGCCTGATCGGCGCCGGGATGGTATGCTGGCGGCTGCTATTGTTCTCGCTGATCACCGCGCCCCTCTGCGCGATCCTGGTGCGGCAACTCGCTAAGGCGCTCAAGCGGGCGAATCGCCGCGCGATGGAAGAGATGTCGCAGATTTACAACCTGCTGACCGAGACCTTCGACGGCATCAAGGTGGTGAAGGCGTTCACGATGGAACGCTACGAACGCCGCCGGTTCCACGAGAGTTGCAAAAATTATTACCGCAAGGCGGCCAAGATCGCCCGCTACGATTCGCTGACGCACCCGCTGACGGAAATGATCGGCGTGACGATTATCTGTTTGGCGCTCCTATCCGGGGCGTACCTGGTCATCAACCGCGCTACGCATCTATTTGGCATTCGGATGAGCGACGAACCGCTCACGCTGACCAGCCTGGCGTTGTTTTATGGGCTGTTGGCCGGTGTGAGCGATCCCGCGCGGAAGCTGTCGGAAATCTTCAGCCGGATGCAGCGGGCTTCGGCCGCGGCCGATCGGATTTATCAGCAGATTGATCGCGCGCCGGCCATCGTCGATACCCCGACGCCGCGCCGTTTGCCGCGACATCGCCAGACCCTCACGTTCGACCATGTCGGCTTCGCCTACGCTGCCGGCAAGCGCGTACTGGACAACATCCAACTCGAGATCCAGTTCGGCGAACGCATCGCCATCGTCGGCCCGAACGGGTGCGGCAAGACGACGCTCGCCAATTTGGTGCCGCGGTTTTACGACCCCTCGGCAGGCTCGGTGCTGCTCGACGGCGTCGATCTGCGACTGGTGCGTCGCCGCGAACTAAGGCAGCAGATCGGGCTCGTCACGCAGGAACCGACGTTGTTCGACGACACAGTCTTCAACAATATTCGCTATGGGTCGCCGCAGGCGACGGCCGATGAGGTGCTGGCCGCGTCGAAGCGCGCCCATTGCCACCGCTTTATCGAAGAGCGCCTGCCAAATGGCTATCAAACGCAGGTGGGCAACCGCGGCGGACAACTTTCCGGCGGCCAGCGTCAGCGGATCGCCCTGGCGCGGGCAATTCTCCGCGACCCGCCGATTCTGATCCTCGACGAAGCCACGAGCCAGGTCGACCTGGAGAGCGAGCAGGTCATCCACCAGGTGCTGGAGCAATTCACGCGGAACCGCACGACGATCATTATCACGCACCGGATGAGTACGCTGGCGCTCGCGGACCGCATTGTGGTGATGGATCACGGCAGCATCCTGGACAGCGGCACGCACGAGCAACTTCTACGGCGCTGCGAGCTCTACGGTCGGCTGCACGATATTCAGTTTCGCGAGATCGCCTAGGTCTTCGCCATTTTGAACCGCGGAGGCGCAGAGACGCGGAGGGAAGGCGAAATGCTGTCGTTGCTTTTCTGCTTTAGTCGCTAGATGGAATGAATTGTTCCTTAAGGAAGGTTTCCAGGCCTTCGCTGATGGGTGCGACGGAGATTTCAGCGCCGGTTTCCAGCAGTCGCAAGCGCCGCTCTTGCGGGGCGAACAGAATCGTCGCGGTTTCCTGGCCGTCGACGAAGTACAGGGCGTATTGCCAGGTTGGCGGCGACTCGCTCGGTGTGGCAGTCCAGTCGAAGCAATTCGCATTAAGTAGTCCGCTTCGGAAATGAACCAGGCCGCGCGCTTTGTCAATGTCGCGCCGTTCGACGACGTGTAGCCGTTGCCCGTCGAGGGTGATGGTTTCCAGGATGTCGGCGGACGCCGGTTCTTCGCTGGTCGATAGCCGCAAGGCTTGGACTTCCGTGCCGTGGGCGATGAGTTTGGCCGCGGGTGCGCCCCACAATTCCATTGGTCGACGCTGTTGGCGATAGTGGTAGATCCACGCTCCGACCGACATGGCGATGGCCAGGCCGAACACTGTGAGGATCATCCATTTGCCGGAGACGGTCCGGGGGGCGTCACTCACGCGACGACTCCCGTTTTGCGCAAGGTTTGGATCCGCGCGGCGTCATAGGCGATCCAGTCGCGCAACACTTCATCGGTATGTTCTCCTAGTGCCGGCGGCGCGCCGACTTTGCGCCGTGGTTCGTCGTGCCAATGAATGGGGCTTCCGAGTACATAATATTCGCGGCCAGCGCCGTCGCGAACCGGCACGACCATTTCCCGCGCCAACGTCTGCGGCGCGGCGAGCGTGATATCAAGCGGTACGACCGGGGCATGCGGCACGCCGGTTGGTTCCAGCAGTTCACGCCAGGCTACGGTCGTGCGCGCGGCGAGGACCGGTTGCATGAGCGCGATCAACGCCGCGCGATTTTCGACGCGCGCCGGGTTCGTGGCGAATCGCGTGTCCGCCGCCCAATCCGCTTTGCCGACCACTTGGCAAAACTGTCGCCATTGGCCGTCATTGCCGACGGCGAGCACCAGGTGCCCGTCGCTGGTGGCGAAGACCTGGTACGGCACGATCTGCGCATGCGCGTTGCCATAACGCGTCGGGCGCTGGCCGGTGACGAGCGTGCTCTGCGCGACATTCACCAAACTCGCGAGCGTGCAATCGAACAACGACAAATCAAAGGCCGAACCGCCGCGCCCGGCGATCCGGGCGAATAAGCCTGCTAAAGTACTGGTGGCCGCGTAGAGTCCCGTGATGACGTCGGCGATCGCCACGCCGACTTTCATCGGCGCGCCGTCCGGTTCGCCCGTGATCGCCATCAAACCCGAGGTCGCCTGAATGACTAAGTCGTAGCCAGGCCGGTCGGCTAGGGGCCCGGTCCGGCCGTATCCGGAAATCGAGCAACTAACTAGCAAGGGATTCAGCTCGGCGAGCCGCTCCGGCGTGAGGCCGTATTTCGTGGCGGCGTCCGGCAGAAAATTTTCGACAAGAATATCCGCGCGCCGGATTAAATCCTCCAGCACGGCGATTCCATCCTGTTGAGACAGGTCCAGGGCCAGCGATCGTTTGCTGTGATTCGCGCTCGCGAAATAGGCGCTCGGCCCGCCATCGGGCACGAAGGGGGGCCCCCAGGCCCTGGTGTCGTCGCCCAGTCCAGGGCGTTCGACTTTGACGACGTCGGCGCCTAGCTCGGCCAACACCTGGCAACAGACCGGGCCCGCCAAGACGCGCGATAGATCGAGTACGCGGATACCCAGCAGCGGCGTCACGCCCGGCATCATCGGTCGGCCTCCAGCCCTGGTCACGGGGACTCCGCGGCCAGTATACTTTTTGCTTCGACATCACGAAACCGGCGCAACGCCGACATTCGCATTGGGTAGCAGGCAATGGCCAACGCATTTGATCCGTATCGTGAAGCCTTGGTGGTGGAAACCCAGACCGTCTGGCCGGACGCCTACGACGATTGGGAGGAATCGGACCGGGAACGGCTGAGCGAAAAGCTCCATGCCGCGCCCCAGCAGGCCGCGGACCTGGACTACGTACGGATGCACACCGGTTTCTGCCGGCAAATCACCGTCACCGCGGCCGACGTCGAGCGTTTGAACTAGCCCCAACGGGGCGACCGTCAGTAGCCAGGAGTGCAAACCCCTGGAAGTGTTGCCCAAAGAGGATTTGAGCCCCATCGGGGCGACACGTAGCTGGCGCGTCGTCGACATCAACAACTCGTCCTAAGGGCGCCGACGTGTCCACCGCCACCGAGACTGTTCACGTCGCCCTGGGCGAGCGACGCTATCCGATCGAGATCGGCGCCGGAGTGCTCGGCGAATCGCCGCGCTTTGTGAAGGAAGTCGTCGCCGCGCGGGGCGCGCAGGTGTCGCGGGTGATTCTGATCACCGACGACAACGTGATGGAGCCGCACGCGACGCCGATCGCCGATAGCCTGGCCGACGCCGGACTGGACGTCGGCGCGCTGGTGATCGACGCTGGCGAGGAATCGAAATCGGCCGAAGTCGCGGAAGGCCTCTGGGAGGCCATGCTCGAACGCGGAGCCGATCGGCGGACTATCGTCGTGGCAGTCGGCGGCGGCGTGGTGGGGGACCTGGCCGGCTTTGTCGCGGCGACGTTCGCCCGCGGCTTGGCCTTCGTGCAAATTCCGACGACGCTGCTGGCGCAGGTTGATAGCTCCGTCGGCGGCAAGGTCGGCATCAATCTGTCGCGCGCTAAGAACATGGTCGGCTGTTTCTGGCAGCCGCACGGCGTGTTGATCGACATCGATACGCTGGCGACGCTGCCGGAACGCGATTACCGCTCCGGCCTGGCGGAAGTCGTCAAGTACGGCGTGATCCTCGACGCGGAGTTTTTCGCCTACCTGGAGAACCACGTCGCGGAGTTGGGCGAACGCGACGCCGCGGTACTCACGCACGTTGTCGCCCGTTGTTGCCGGCTCAAGGCCGACGTCGTCGAAAAAGACGAACGCGAAGAAACGGGCCTCCGCGCGGTGCTCAACTACGGACATACGTTTTGCCACGCCATCGAGGCGCTGGCGGGCTACGGCACGTATCTGCACGGCGAGGCAGTCTCTATTGGCATGCACTGCGCAGCGCAACTCGCGGAGCGTCTCAAGCGGGTTCTGCCAACGTTTACCGCGCGGCAACGTGCGCTGCTGACCGCGCTCGAACTACCGGTCGCACTGCCGGAACTCGGCGTGGACGAGATGCTCGAAGCAATGTCCCACGACAAGAAAACCGAACACGGGCAACTCCGCTTCGTGCTCCCGACACGGCTAGGGCACGTGGAGGTTGTTAAAGACGTGCCGCGAATGGACGTCGAGGGAGTGCTGAGGGGAAGAGGGGAATGACGAATGTCGAAATCCGAATGACGAATCAAGTTCGAATGACGAATGACTGAATGATTTCGTTACTCAAGGTTCGCTCAGATAGCCGCTCCGCCATTCGACATTCAAACATTCGACATTCATTCGTCATTCGGATTTCGTCATTCGACATTCACTCCCCATGTCCCGCATCGTCTATTTCAACGGCCGATTTGTTCCTGAACACGAGGCCCGGTTGTCGGTTTATGACTCCGCGCTATTGCTGGGGGACATGGCCTACGAAGTGACGCGGACCGTGCGGCAGCGGCCCTATCGGCTGCGGGATCATCTGGTGCGACTGCAGCGCTCGCTCGCGGCGTTGCGAATTGAGCCGGGCTTGTCGATCGACGATTTAGAGCGCATCACGCTCGCCACGCTCGAGCGGAATTTGCCGCTCGAAGCGGACGATGTCGATTGGAATATCATCCACAACGTGTCGCGCGGCCCGGCGGATGATTTTCGCGCGGCGTTCGCGTCCGAAGAGTTGCGGCCCACGGTGCTGGTGAGTTGTTTTCCGATGCACGAGAAGCTCGCCAAACTGGCGGCCAGGTATGTCAGCGGCGTCGACCTGGTCGTGCCGGCGCAGCGATCGCTTCCGTCTTCGCTGCTCGACGCGCACATTAAGTTCCGCAGCCGGGTGCATTTTCAACTGGCGAATCTGCAGGCGCGTGAAAAATCGCCCGGCGCGATGGCCGCGCTCGTCGACCCGGATGGCTATCTCACCGAGGGGACGAGCGGCAATCTGTTCTGCGTGGAACGGGGGACACTACTCACGCCGACCTCGCGCAACATCTTGCCGGGCATCACGCGCGACGTAGTGTTGCATCTGTCGGCAAGACTTGGCATTCCCGCGGAAGAAGCCGACATCGCCGTCGACCGCGCAGGCGCAGCCGACGAGATGTTCGTGACGTCGACGAGCATCGGCATCCTGCATGCACGGTCGTTTGAGCTACGCCCGATTGGCGACGGACAGATCGGGCCGATCACGACGCAGCTGCGCGCAGCCCTCGGCGACGAGATTGGGCTGGATTTCGCCGCGCAAGCCGTGGCCTACGCGGCGCAGATCGAAAGCGAAAAGTAGGCAGACTAACCGCGCTGGCGCTTCAGCACGACCAGACCGGCCAGCCCCGTCAAGGCCAAGCACAATGCGCCCGGTTCCGGCACGCTTTCCGCCGGGCCAGCAGCGAAGTCGTTGCGCACATTGTTGAGGTCGACAATGTTCACGACTCCGTCGAGATTCGTATCGCCAAGTCCGGCGCCGCCAAAATTGTTGCGCACGTTATTGAGGTCGATGATATCGACTTCGCCGTTGCCGTCGGTGTCGCCCCAGAGCGGCACGAGCTTGTAGACCTGGCCGCCAAGATCGACGATGTACATTTCGCCGGAGGCATCCTCGCCGAAGGCGGAGATTTGATCGACCGTGCCTGCGTCGGCGTGGATCGAGTTGGTGCGATTCTGGAACTCCGATTTCGTCGCGCCGTCGTAGCGGAATGACCAAATCTGCTCGGTGACGTAGTCGGCGAAGAAGTACGTGCCGTCCAGGAATGGCATCGCCTCGCCGCGATACACATGACCTCCGGTGATCGCGAATCCGCCGTTCGGGGCGCCGGAATGGCCGTATTCATGGATCGGGGTAGTATAGTCTGGATCGTCGCAAGGAAACTCGCGGCCGGGATTCGCGCAGCGCGTGCCCTCCATCACGCGCCAGCCGTAGTTTTCGCCGCCTGCACTGTTCCCCGCCTGGAAGTTGATCTCTTCACGCTCACCTTGCCCCACGTCGGCGACATAGAGATCGCCGGTCTCGCGGTCGAAACCGTTGCGCCAGGGGTTGCGCAAGCCGTAGGCCCAGATTTCGTCGTCGCCCGTCGCGTCGACGAACGGATTGTCGACCGGAATGCCATATTGGCCCGTGGGTCCGTCCGTGCCATCGACGTCGATGCGGAGAATCTTGCCGAGCTTTTGGTCCGTAGTGTCCAAGGCCCGATTGTTCGGATCGAGAAACTCACCGCCGTCGCCCGAGGCGATGTACAAGTAACCGTCGCTGGGGCCAAACCCCATCCAGCCGCCATTATGAAACTGCTCCGGCTGATCGTAACCCATCACCAGTCGACCGCTCGTGGGATCGGCCACATTGGGATTGGCGCCTGCGCGGTATTCGCGAATCTCGGTGTCGCCGCCGCTGACCGTCAGATTTACGTAAAACTTGCCGTTGTTGATAAAGTCCGGATGAAAGGCCACGCCCAGCAAGCCTTGCTCGTTGCCGGTCGCCAGACCCGTCAGATCGAGAAATGGCGTCGGATTGATCGTACCCGTGGACTGGTCGAGAATCTTGATCACGCCGGTATGCTGTTCGGCGATGAACAAGCGGTTCGTGTCGCCAGCCGGCGAGCCGGCGTAGATCGGTCGCGATAGGTTGTTTGCCACGCGCTCGGCCGTGATCGACACGGCGGAAGCTTCCAGCGCCGCCAGGGCACAAAACAACAACGGAGTGGCGGCGCGCAGGGCCGTCCAATGAGCGCAAGTAAAGCGCATGACGTGCGTCTCCTCAATTCCAAGGTGCTGACCCCGAGTGTTCCTGGCCAGGAACATTGTCGTTGAGGGG
>JALHLM010000163.1 GCA_022844585.1 Pirellulales bacterium
CCACGCCCAGGAAGTTGTCTTCCTTGCCGATCGGCAACTGCATGACGACCGCTTCTTCATTGAGCTTTTCGCGGATCATCTGCACGACGCGCTTCGGGTTCGACCCGGTGCGGTCCATTTTGTTGATGAACGCCAAGCGCGGGATGTGATACCGCTTCATCTGCCGATCGACCGTCATCGACTGCGACTGCACGCCGCCGACGGCGCACAGCACCAGGATGGCGCCGTCCAGCACGCGGAGGCTGCGTTCCACCTCGACCGTGAAGTCGACGTGGCCCGGCGTGTCGATCAGGTTGATCGTGTGCTCGTCCCACTCCACCGTGGTGGCGGCACTGGTGATCGTGATGCCACGCTCGCGCTCCAGGTCCATATGGTCCATGGTGGCGCCTTCGCCCTTGACCTCCTGGATGCGGTGAATGCGACCGGCATAGTACAAGATCCTCTCGCTGAGCGTGGTCTTGCCCGAGTCAATGTGCGCCGAGATGCCGATGTTCCGCAGTCTGTTCAGATCCATGACGAAAGCCTCAAAAAGCGTGGTCCTTTCCAGTCCTCTACTACAGTGAGCGGGTCGCGATCCGGCGACGGGCGTCCAGGGCTTCACGGCCGCCAGTGGGCGGCCGAAACGCGCGGCTCAGCTGGTCATGCGACAATCCTTCGCCGCGCCCCGCCGCCAATCAAGCGCCGGCGTCCGATTGCCGCCCCAACCAGCCCGCGGCCCGAACGCACATCGCAAGCTTTCGCAGCCTTACTTCCATCGGGGGGTGTTGGTCGACACCCCGAGCGCAAGCGGCTGCGAAATCGCCGATCCTCTATCGTACACAGATTCGGCAATTAGCAAAGGGCGAAAAACCTGGGCCCCGGAAGCCATTTGGCAGATGCGAGTTCTCTCGAAATTCGGAGCCCGCCCTGATGGGTGACGGAGTTCACGTGGCAATCAGCGCCAGCTAGCAAAGCGCCGGTTCCGCCCCCCCTTTGGCACCTCGAGTAGGACATTAAAAGCGGCCTCAGTTACCCGTCGATCGTTTGGCGTTTTGTGTGAAAACGGTTTAGAATCCATGATTGTTTCTTGGCGCGAATAGCGCACCCAGGCATCGGAAGAGAAGCAGGCCATGGCAAGATCGAGACGGCGACCGGCGCGCATTGCGCGCCTGCGCAATCAGGTAGGGCATCAATTTGAATCGCTGGAAGTTCGCCGCCTGCTGGCGGGCGGCCCGGTGATCAGCGAGTTCCTGGCTCGAAACGAGGGACCGTTCCTCGACGAGGATAGTCAACCGTCGGACTGGATCGAGATTCAGAACACGTCCGCCGCGCCGCTCAGTCTTTTGGGCTGGCATCTGACCGATAAGGACGACCAACTCGACCAGTGGACGTTTCCGGCGGTGACGCTGCCCATCGGTGGGACGGTGATCGTCTTCGCGTCGGAGAAGGACCGCGCGGTGGCCGGCAGCGAGCTGCATGCCAACTTCAAACTCGACGGCGACGGCGAGTACCTGGCGCTGGTCAGGCCCAATGGCTTGACGATCGAACAGGAATTCGCGCCGGAGTACCCCAATCAGTACGACGGCATCTCCTACGGGCTGGGGAGCGACTTCATCGCGCGCGGCTATTTCCTGCTGCCCACGCCGAATGCTCCCAACACCGCGGCGCCGCTTGCCGATCCCACGCGTAACGTGGTGATCAGCGAGATCATGTACCATCCGTCCAGCAACAACGATCTGGAAGAGTACATCGAGCTGGCGAATCTCGGGACCGGATCGGTCAACCTGAACGGCTGGCAATTCACGGCCGGCGTCAGCTTTACCTTCCCGAACATTGCCATTCCGGCGGGTCAACGCCTGGTCGTGGCGCGCGACGTGGCGACGTTCAGCGCCAAGTATCCCAGCGTGACCAATGTGGTCGGCGGCTGGACGGGGCAATTGAGCGATGGCACGGAGCGAATCACGCTCGAGGATCTCGGCGGCGGCACGATCGACCGCGTGGAATACGCCGACGAAGGTGAATGGTCCGTGCGCGTCGAGGGAGAACTTGATCTCGGCCACCGCGGCTGGGACTGGTCCGACGATCACGATGGGCTGGGCCGATCGTTGGAACTGGTGAACGGGAATTTGCCCAACGAGTTCGGACAAAACTGGCGCGCGAGCACCGTCGATCAGGGCACGCCCGGCGCGGTGAATTCCGTGGCCGCGGCGAACAGCGCCCCGCTGATTCAAGACGTGACGCAGTTCCCGATCATTCCGCGCTCCACCGATCCCGTCACGATCACCGCGCGGCTGATCGACGAACAGACCAATGGCCTGACAGCGGCCGTGCATTGGCGTCTCGACGGCGAGGCAAACTTCACCACGGCGACGATGTTCGACGACGGCCTGCACGGCGACGTCGCGGCGGGGGACGGCGTCTTTGGCGCGATCCTGCCAGCGGCCGAAGATGGCGCGATCATCGAGTACTACGTGACGGCATCGGATGCTGGCGCGCGGACGCGGAACTATCCGGAGTTCGCTCAACCGATGAACGCGCCGGTCGCCAATCGGCTCTACCAGGTCGACGACACGTTCGATCCGAGCGCGGCGTGGACGCCGGAGAGTCAGCCGATTTACCGGTTGATCATGACCGACGCGGAGCGCGCCGAGTTGGCCGCGATCGGCCGCAACGAAGGCGGTTCCGCCGAAAGCAACGCGCTGATGAACGCGACGTTCATCGCCGTCGATGGTACGGGCAGCGAAGTGCGTTACAACGCCGGCATCCGCAATCGCGGCCACGGCAGCCGCAACGGCCCGCCGAACAACTATCACATCAAGTTGCCGAAAGATCAGTTTTGGAACGATGTTTCGGAACTGAACTTCAATTGCCGGTCGGTGCATTCGCAGTTGATCGGCAGCGCGATTCATCAGTTCACCGGTCTGGTAACCGCCGACGCGACGGCTGCCGAGCTGCGCGTGAATGGCGCCGACCTGGCGCTTAGCGGCGGCGGCATGTTCGGCTCGTACGTGTTGGTCGAACAGATGAACGGCGATGCGATGGAGCATCATTTCCCCGCCGACAGCGAGGGCAATTTCTACAGCGCTTTCCGGCTGGACAGCGGCGCGGACGAAGCGGACCTGACGTACGACGGCCCGGATGCGGACGCCTACCGCAATCGCTACTTCAAAGACACCAACGAGGAAGCAGACGATTGGTCGGATTTGATTGCGCTCACCGACGCGCTGAACAACGCCCCGGCCGCGAACTACGTGCAAGTCGTTGCGCAACACGTCAATATTGACCAATGGCTGCGTTATCTGGCGCTCGATGCACTGCTGCAGAATCGCGAGACCGGGCTGAATCGCGGCATCGGCGACGACTACAAGATGTATCGCGGCGTGAACGACCCGCGCTTCGTGCTTGTCGCCCACGACCTGGATACCGTCCTCGGGCAAGGGAACAACGTCGGGCCGATCGACCAAAGCATCTTCACGTTCACGCAAGTGGATGGCTTGGCGCGGTTCCTGACGCATCCGGAGATCGTGCCCCGGTTCTATCAGCAAGTCGTGGACGTGATCGATACGACATTCAATGCGGAGACGCTGAATCCGTTGATCGATCAGTTGCTCGGGCCGTTCGTCCCGGCCAACAACATCAATGCGATGAAACAATTCATCGTCGATCGCGGCGCGGCGGTGCTGGCGCAGATTCCGCAGGAGTTCACGATCGACAGCGCATTGCCGATCGTGAACGGCTTCGCGCGCACGACATCGCCTTCCACGTCGCTGGCTGGCGTCGCCAATGCGATGGAAACACAATCCGTGCTTGTGGACGGTATTCCGGCCGTCTACAACGCGCTCACCGGCGTCTGGGCTACTGCAGGCGAAACGACGGGGGAGCAAAGCGAGACTCTGGTCTCCGTAGGCTCGACCTGGCGATACCTCGACGATGGTTCGAACCAGGGAACGGCCTGGAAGGAACTGAACTTCGACGCCACACTTTGGGATCAAGGACCGGCGGAATTGGGTTACGGCGACAGCGACGAAGCGACCGTCGTCGGCAGCGGGCCGGCGGGCGATCGTTTCGTCACCACGTATTTCCGGCAAGAGTTCGATCTCACCGATGTGGAGAGTTTTACCGGACTGCTGCTCCGATTGAGGCGGGACGATGGGGCCGTCGTGTATCTCAACGGTGAAGAACTTCACCGCGACAACATGCCGGATGCTCCGTCAGTGATTGATTTCGACACGCCCGCGAACGGCAACGTCGCCGGCGCTGACGAAGACACGCTCTTCGCAACCAGTTTCACGGCGGAAACGTCGCTGCTGCGCGAAGGGAAGAACGTGGTCGCCGTCGAGATCCACCAAGGCTCGCCGGAGAGTAGCGATATCAGCTTCGCCCTGGAATTGCTGGCTACGCGCCCAGGCAGCGGCGTCGGCGGCGTGCCGTTGCAGCCGGGGATCAATCGCGTGCTGGTCGAGGCGTACTCCGGCCAGAACGGAACCGGCGAGTTGGTCGACAGCGGCTACCTCGACGTCTGGTACGACGGCCTGCCCGCAGCCAACGTGATTTGGCCGGAGGCGGTGCAAGCCGCGTCAATCGATATGCTCACGCGCAGCAGCTACCTGCCGGGCGTTCCGCTGTCGGTGCGGGTCGAAGCCTACGACGCCGCGGGCCAGCCGCTGCGAGAGTTATGGGACGCCACGGTCAAGCTCACGACCGATACGGCGAATGTCGCGCTGTCGACGTACACGATTCAAGTGCGCAACGGCGTTGGCAGCGCGCTGGTCACTCCGACGGGGACGGGCGATTTCACGCTCACCGCAGCGCTTGGCGACGTGCAATTCAGCCGACGGCTGACAAGTCTCGCTGGCGCGCCAGTGACGAATGTCTCTGGCGTGTTGCCGGGGAACGCCTCGACTTGGAGCGGCGTCGTCAACATCACCGGCGACGTCACGGTGCCGGCGAATCACACGCTGCAGGTCCAGCCCGGCACGCTCGTGCTGTTCGCGGGCAATCCGACACCGCTCTCGACCGACGGCGCGGATCTGATCGTTCAAGGCACGATCAACGCCGTCGGCACGGCGGCCAATCCCATCACGTTCACGGCCGCGAATCCGAACGCTCCGTGGGGCGAAATTCGCCATCAAGGTGCGCAATCCTCTCAATATAAGTACGCGCAAATCTCCCGCGCTGGGCATGCGCCGCGCGGCGGGCACACGAACACCGGGCCGGCGATGCGCGTCGAGAACTCGACGATTCTGTTCGACCACGTCGATATCACCGACATCGCCGGCAAGACGATGACGGCCAGCGGGGCGAACCTCACGTTCACCCGCAGCCAGTTCGCGCGGAGCGCGATGGGGCCGGAAGTTCAACAGACCGGCCTGATCTTCGAAGACGGCTTCATCGTCGACATGCTCGGCATCTATCGCGAGGATGGCGTCACCGACGACAACGACGGCATCTACATCCATCGCCAAAGCGCAGGGCAAACGGTGCGTATTTCCCGGAGTCTCGTCGCCCACACCGACGACGACGGCATCGATACGCTCGGCCCCGACATGTTGATGGAAGATCTGATCATTCGCGATCTGACGAACACCAACGACGATCCGAAGGGCATCACGATCATCGAGGGCAATAACACGATTCGCAACGTGTTGATGTCGAACGTCGATATCGGCATCTCCGCCAAGGGCCAAAGCGGCAGCACGCCCGTCTCGAACAACACCGTCGATCATGTGACGATTCGGGCCAATGCGATCGGCATTCAGGCGGAAGACAAGTTCGGCATCCCCGGCGCCGTCATCAATTTCAATATCCGCAACTCAATCATCATTGCCGCCGACTCGATTCATACCGATTACAACCCGGCAACAATCGTCGTCAATTACTCGAACGTCATCACCGAGCCCTGGGCCGGCGCAGGCAACCTGCAGGCGAATCCGTTGTTCGTGAATCCTGCCGTTCACGACTTCCGTCCGCAGCCGGGCAGCCCGAGCATCGACGCCGGCGACCCTGCTTCCGCACTCGATCCCGACGGCAGCCGCGCCGACCAAGGCTACTACCTCTCCGGCGTGGCGGGACAAATCGCCGCGCCGCAATTGATCGGCGGCGCGCTCGCGGGGAACATGATTCTGACGCCTTGGCGTGGGCCGTATCTCGTCACCGGAGACGTCACGGTGCCGACTGGCGCAACGCTGACCGTGTTGCCGGGGACGACCGTCTTCTTCCAAACCGGAACCGGCATCACGTTCAACGGCGGGCGTCTCCTTGCCGAAGGGACGGAACACGAGCTAGTCCGCTTCACCCGAGTGCCGGGCGGCGGCAATTGGGATGGTTTGCAGTTCTCCGGCTCCATGCTCGACAACCGCCTGACGCACGCGGTGATCGAATACGGCGTGACGCCGACCAACCTGGGGATGATCGGGCTCGATAACTCGGACCTGACCATCGATCACACGATGCTCGATCACGCCGATCGGCGGCGGATTCGGTCGCAGAATTCTTCGTTGATCGTGCGCAACTCCGTATTCACAGATGTCTTTCCAGGCGCGAACGAAGCTCCGACGTCGGACAACTTCAGCGAACACGTCTGGGGAGGCGGCATTCCAGCCGGCGGGCACTTCATCCTCGAGAACAACGTCTTCGGCCGCTTAAAGGGACACAACGACGGCATCGATTTCGACGCGCCACGCGCGCCGAATCCGATCCCGCAGATCATCGGTAATACCTTCCTGGGCGGCGGCGATGACGCCCTCGACATGACGGGCGACTACTACATCGAAGGCAACACGTTCATGCACTTTCACAAGGATCAATACAA
This sequence comes from Pirellulales bacterium, assembly GCA_022844585.1. Taxonomy (GTDB): domain Bacteria; phylum Planctomycetota; class Planctomycetia; order Pirellulales; family JALHLM01; genus JALHLM01. The sequence goes on from JALHLM010000163.1 coordinate 6,791, forward strand.
TCTTGATCCAGGGCAGTCGAACGTGCTGTCTTCCAGCGGCGGCGATTTCACCGTCGTGCGTAACACCTTCTTCGACGTCGGCCACGTGGCGATCGTCAAAGAAGACGCCTTCATGAATTTCGTGAATAACACGGTCGTCAACGTCGATCTCTCCGCGATTTACTTCGATCTCGCCGGTCAAACTTTTGGCCCGGGACGCGGAGCACACGTCGTCGGCAGCATTTTCCAGAACACGCCGACGATTTTCGCCGAGGTGTTGCCGACGACTGACGCCGAGATCCATCAATCGATCGTGCCCGCCTTCTGGCAAGGGTTCGGCGTCGGCAACCTGAGCGAAGATCCGCGCCTCGTCGATCCGGCCAACGGCGATTTCACGTTACGACCGGGCTCGCCGGCGCTCGGTACCGGTCCGAATGGCCTCGATCGCGGCGCGATGGTCCCACCCTGGGCGAGCATCAGCGGCGAACCGCCCGTGCAAACCAGCGCGCGGAACGCCACGCTGACCGTCGGCGGACCGGGCATTGTGCAATACCAGTACCGCCTGAACAACGGCGCGTGGAGCGCCGCGCGCGATGTCGTCCAGCCGATTCAATTGACAAACCTGGCGAATGGCGCCTACACGGTCTATGTGCGCGGCCAGAACGTCGCCGGTAGTTGGCAAAGTATCGTCGGCTCCACGGTTTCGCGAAGTTGGACGGTGAACGGTGCGCTCAGCAGCCTGGTGATCAGCGAAGTGCTGGCGTCGAACGTGAACGCGGTCGCTCATCAGGGAACGCGGCCGGATGTAATTGAACTGTTCAACGGGGGCGCGGCCGCGATCAACCTGGTCGGGATGAGCCTGTCGGATGATGCGTCGAATCCCACGAAATTCATTTTCCCGGCAATGATGCTGCAGCCAGGCGAGTATCTGACGTTGTATGCGGATAGCGCCGCGACGCCCGGCCTGCATCTCGGCTTCGGCCTCGATGCCGATGGCGACGGCGTGTTCCTCTACGGCCCCGGGCCGGCGCGCACGCTGCTCGATAGCGTCGAGTTCGGCGCGCAAGTCGACGACTTTTCCATCGCGCGGCTCGGGCAAGACGGCGCGTGGGGATTGGCGATGCCGACGATTGGTGCGGCCAACATCGCCGCGCGGACCGGAGACCCGGCGGGACTTTCCATCAACGAGTGGTTCGCTTCGGGTGATCTGCTGGTGGCCGATGATTTCGTCGAACTGTACAACCCGGACGCGCTGCCGGTGGCGCTCGGCGGGCGGTATCTCACCGACAACTACGGCAGCCTGCCGCGCAAACATCAAATCGCCCCGTTGAGTTTCATCGCGGGCCAAGGCGCCGTCGCCTTCATCGCCGATGGCGATGTGGAACTCGGGCCGAATCATCTCAACTTCCGCCTCGAAGCGCAGCACGAAACACTCGCGCTGTTGGACAGCGAAGGGGCGACGCTCGATCGCGTCAACTATCAACCGCAAACGACCGACGTTTCGCAAGGCCGCTTGCCTGACGGCGATGTGCCGTATGATTCGTTCACGTTGCCCACGCCGGGACTGGTGAACTCCGAGTCGACGAACGCGCGGGCGCTCAGCCTGCTCGCGGGCTTGCGGATTAGCGAGATCATGTACAACCCGGCTGGTGGGTCGGACTACGAATACGTCGAAGTGCGGAACACCAGCGCAGCGCCGCTCGACATCAGCGGCGTCCGCATTGGCGGCGGCGTGGAATTCGTGTTCCCGACCATGACACTCGCGCCCGGCGCGTACGCGGTCGTGGCCGACAACCTGGCGTCGTTCCAGCAGCGCTACGGAGCGGTCGGCAATGTGGCCGGCGTGTTCGACGGCAACCTCGACAATTCCGGCGAAGCGTTGGTGCTGCAGTTGCCAGAGCAATTCGACGCGGCGATTCTGCGATTCGATTTCGACGACGCCTGGTATCCCAGCACCGACGGCGACGGCCGCGCGCTGGTGATCCGCAACGGCGTCGCCGCGCCGCATGATTGGCGCCTGGCCGCCAGTTGGAACGCGGGACTGGCCGGCGGGACGCCCGGGCGAGGCGAAGTCGGCGTGCCCGGCGATACCAACGGCGACGGCCGCGTCGATATCGTCGATCTGAACAACGTCCGCAACAATTTCGGCGCGGTCGGCCCCAACGTCCCCGGCGACATCGACGGCGACGGCCAGGTCGGCGTCTCCGACTTAAACGCGGTCCGCAACAACTTCGGCGTCGGCGGCGCCGCTCCCGTTGTCTTCAACGCGAGCACGTCACCAACACCACTAAGCCGTCTCGCAGTGAGCGCCCAGCAACGTGCCGCGGCGGTGGATTTGCTGTTCCAGCTCACAGAACCGTCACCGCGATTCAAGGTGAAATCGCGCTAACGCGCGAGGAATTGTGGGAATGCAAGCGCGACACTCTGCGGCGAATTTGACCGCCAGGCGGCCCTGCACGACAATGCAGGGATGAAAGCGAACCTCTCCCGCATTCTGCCCAAGCCGGTCGGCCCGGACTTTTTCCAGGTTTGCCCGTCGTGCGCTCAGCCCAAATTCCTGGAATTCAAACGGTCAGAGCCGCACGAGGTTTTGACAGAACTGAGAATCTTCGCCTGCAGATTCTGCGGGCATGAGTTGGCGTTTGGGCGGGAACTGCCGCGGCATGTTGTTTGAGCCTCGCCTCGCAGGCATCATGAAAGCCAAGTTCTCCATTCTCACGCTACTAGGGACTGTAGCCATCACTCCCTGGCTCGTTCTCATGTGGGGAGAGTTTGGGTGGTACGCGCTGATGGTCGTAGTTGCAGTTCTGGCTTGCCTGCCGCGATCAAGTGTGAGCTATTTCGCGCGGGGCATGTTGTTCGCGTGCGTCGTCTGCCAAGTCCTAATTGGTACCGAGACGGACAACGTGGTAAGTTCGCTACTTCGCCGCATCACGTACAACCGACGATATGACAACTACCTCGTCATTGAGCATCGCCTGACGATCATCGTTCACGTTCTCCAACTCACGATCGGAGTGGCCGTTGGCCTCCTGGCACTCTGGCGGTATCGTGTGCTGGAACGGCGGGCCAACCAGTAGAAGGTGGAATGAAACCTCGCTACTCCATTCTCACGTTGCTGGTGGCTACGGCCTATGTGGCTGTTGCATTGGCCGGTCTCAAACTGGAATCGTTTTGGAATCAGGTGCACTACGTCTTTACGATCCTCATCCTGATCGGTCTTGGCATAGAAGAGAGCGCCGCCCGTTCTGCTCGTGCCGCCTTTGCGATGGGCATGCTTGCCACGGCGTTGGTCCTGTTTGCAACCACTACAGCTACCGTCAGAATCTCCGGCGATACGGCCACGGATTTTACGTGGCACCTGTATGGCATTGTTGAAGAGGACCTCATTTCGCAAGACTCGGCATTCTTGAATTGGCTCAAAGAGCGCGAGTCCACGTTGTCTCCCACCGTGGTGAGCACGCGGCTTGTGCGGTGGCTCAACTGCAGTGGTTCCCTGTTCATCGGCGTACTGGGCGGATACGCGGCACTCTTGCGCTACCGAGTGCTGGAACGGCGGGCCAAACAGGAGAAGGTGGAATGAAACCCAAGTTTTCCATTCTCACGTTGTTGGGCGTCACGGCCTATGTGGCAATCACGGCTGGCGGGTTCGTGAACTCCCTATGGAATTGGATCGCCACGGGACTCTGGTGCATCATGACGTTTGCGATGATCCCCGTTGCAACGGCGGGAAAGACCGGGCCAACAGTCGTCTTTGCCCGGGGCTTCCTGCTTGGTTGCTTTTGGCTTGTGATTGTGGGTATCGCAAACTACGGGTCGCTGGAATATTTGCTCGCGTTACCGGGCGAGTACTTTGATTCACGCGTTGAGGAAGCCGCATACATTGGTGATGGCGTGAGAAGGGAAGTAGATGCATCCGCTCAGCCCGTAGCTTCAATCGACCTCATTCACCTATTCTTACAAACTGTGTTCACGGTCATTGGCAGCGTGTCCGGTTTACTTGCGGTTTGGTACTACAGACGGCAGGAACGACCGGCGAATCAGGAGAAGACTGGGGAATGAGTGACAATCCCTACGCATCGCCCGCCACATCTCACTCGCGTCCGCAGTATACGATGTCGTGGCGGATTCATTTTTTGTTGTGTCTAATCGTCGACGGCTGGTTTGTCACCGTTATTTTCGGATTTGCACTTTGCATTGCCGCCGCTGGCGTCGTTTGGGCGACGTACGCCACAAAGCCAACAATCTCATCCATGGCCGCTGGGTTCATTTTCTGTTTTATCGCATGCCAAATGATTCTTGTGCCGATGGGGGCACTTGGCGCTTTCATTGCCGCTCGCTTTAAATGCCCGCGATGTGCAGTGCCTTTTTACGCGGGAGGCCGACCTCACCTTTTCTATCGAAGTCAATGCATGACCTGCGGCCTCATGAGGTGGCAAACACACGTCGATAAAAC
>JALHLM010000164.1 GCA_022844585.1 Pirellulales bacterium
CGCGAGCGGCAGGCAAACGCAAACCACGGCCGCCATCAGCCAGAGGCGATAGATATCACCTCGCCGCGTCGATTCCGGTTGGATCGTTGCGCAACGCATCGAAAACAAGCCTCGTTTCTCTTTTCCCCAAACGCGCCGGCCGCATCCAGCCAATGAGTGCTACGTCACAAATAAATGCTCGGGCAAGCGAATGATCGCGCAAGCAAATGATCGTCGGAAGTGAAATCAAGCCCCAACAGGCGACCGTCAGTAGCCAGGGGTGAGCGAAGCGAACCCCTGGACTTCTGCGACCCAATCACCAGTAGCCCCATCGGGGCGGGCGACAATTCGCAGCCAAACTCCATTCACCGGAACACTAACGTATGACGCACCACCAGAGCCATTCGCCCCAGCCCAGCGCATCTTGAGTGTAAGGGCCCGCCAAGAGGGTGGAAAGAGAGCGCCGATATTTCTGACCAAACACCAAGGCCGCCGAATTTCCGGCCGGCCAGCCCGCGCCAATCCGCTGCGGGCTGGGTCTCAGAAACTGCGCGCCCGAATCTAGAACTGAAGCTTGTATTTCTGCGACATCTTGGCCCGCATCGCGGCAGCTTCGTTTTCCAGTTTGACGGAGATCTCTCGGGCGGAACGAGCACCCGCGGCCTTCTCTTCAGCCCGGACCTGGCGGCGCTGTCCCTGGGTGTCCGAGTCGGAATAATACCAGCCGTCCCAGCCGGAATAGTACGTGTCGCCGCCATAGATCGCGGCGTTGCGTTCCGCGGAATTGATGCCAATGCCCTGCAGCGAGGCGGCCATTTCGCGCAGTTGTGTGCTCACGCTCGCGCCATAGGCCACCATCTCCGGATCGACGTCCAACGTGGGCATGCGATCAATACGGCGCGCGGCGTTGGTGATCCATTGCGCCACCTGCCCGAAGGTCTTCGCGTCCTTGTGCTTGAGCTGCAGCGACGTGAACTGCTTGTCGACGGTCTTGAAGTAAGTGCGCGACGCCTCCGCCATGGCGGAGACCGGCGTCGTCTTCGGTTTGGGGGCCGCGGCGGCCGATTCGCTCGCTACGGCGGTCATGCTTTCGGTGGGAACCGAGACGAGTCCCATCAATTGGCGCATGCTGTCCGGGCCCAGGTCGCCTTCGAGGGCCAGGGTGGATTTACCAACCGACGCTTTCCAATCCGCGAACTCGTCCAGCATGATGCCGGCTCCGCCGATGGCGCTCAGCAACAGCGGCTTGGCCAGTTCCTTCAGACTCGAGGGATCCTCGGCAAAATCGACGATCAATTTGCCGTGGCACTTGTCGCCGATCTTGATCCCCAACCGCACGCCTTGAATGCTGGTCAACAATGCGGCAGTGGCGGGAATGTCTTTGATTTGATCCTTCAACTCCCCTTCGCGCAGCCGCTCTTCCAGCAATTGCTGCGGCAGCACGTCGGTCAGATCGATCGACAGGATAATGTCGGTGCCGGCCGTGTCGCTGTACGAGCTCGCCTTGGCGATGTATTCCGAAACACTGCCTTCGCCGGACTTGACCCGCTTAATCCACCGCGCGGCGAGTTGCCGGTTCGTCGGCAGCAGCGCACCAACTTGCGAGTCTCCCAAGTCGACGAGCATGGCGCGCCGGGTACCGATCGCCTGCGCGCCGGCAATGTTCTCGACGGTGCTGTTCAATTTAGCGGCCGCACTGACAAACGCCGGCGGGCTGGAGAGCTCCATGATGGCGGCCTCCCAGACCGGGCGATGCCGCTCCAGGTCAAGCTGCGAGACCATCACAAACTGCGTGGCGGTCGGCGGGATCATGATCTCCCTTTCCGCAAACGCCTCGGCCAGCTTTTCGGCCGTCCCGTGGCTCTTCGCGTAGTCGCTGCCCAGGATCTGGGCGACATTGATCACGATCGCCACGTTGGCGCCTTCCGGCGATTTCTTCAGCAGTTCCTCGAAGGTGGCCGCGTTTGCCACCGTCGTCGCCAGGAGAATCGTCGCAAAAACCGCCCAGGAAGCCAAGAATCGCATCGAAGCGCCGCCCAAAAGTTGGTGAGATGTGACTGCAAATAGCGTAGCTATCGTAACTTGCGACGGAGGTAGTTCGCAAGCTTTCAGATCCCGCATATTCCAGCCGAATTCGCGGCACGCCCAGCCAACTTCGGCCTCATAAACCCAGCTTTCCACCCTTGTCGCCCGCCCGCCGAGCCGCTACATTGCTGGTTTCCCTTGGGCCGATTCCCGGCCGAACGGGGGGCCGTTGCCTGTCGGACAGGAACGGCGATTTCCGCTTTGAAGGATGGGTTTGAGATGCTTTCGCAGAAGTCGTACGTCGCCAAGCCGGGTGAAGTCGAGCAGAAATGGCTGCTCGTCGACGCCAAGGACAAAATCGTCGGCCGCCTGGCCTCCGAGATCGCCGTGATCCTGATGGGCAAGCACCGCCCCACATATACGCCGCACACCGATACCGGAGACTTTGTCGTGGTCACCAACGCGGAGCGCGTGGTGTTCACCGGCAAGAAGTGGGACCAGAAGCGCTACACCTGGTACACCGGCTACACGCGGCAGAAGAGCGAATCGGCCGCCGAACGGCTCGCCAAGCAGCCGGAGACGATTCTCCGCGAGGCGGTCCGCCGGATGCTGCCGAAGAACAAACTCGCCGTGAAGATGTTGGACAAACTCAAAATCTACAAGGGCGCTGAGCATCCGCATCAGGCCCAGGATCCCCAGCCCGTCGAGTTGGCGGTCAGCTAGGATCGATTTCCCGTCTCAAATCAATTACGCATCGCTCAGAGGATTGTCCGTCGATGGCCAACGCCACTGCAGATTCGCTCGGAACTGGACGCCGTAAGACCTCGGTCGCCCGCGTGCGCATTCGCCCGGGTTCCGGCAAAATCACGATCAACCAACGCCCCTTGGACGATTTCTTCCACAATGTGAAGGATCGCGCAGCGGTGCTCGCGCCGCTGGAAAGCACAGGCCAACTGGAAGCGGTCGATGTGATCATCGACGTCAAGGGCGGCGGCATGACCGGCCAGTCCGGCGCTTGCAAGCTCGGCATCGCCCGAGCATTGAAAGGCCACAGCAGTGAGCTGGAACCCGCACTACGTCAAGCAAGCATGCTGACCCGCGACGGCCGCATGAAAGAACGCAAGAAGTACGGCCTCCGCGGCGCCCGCCGTGGCACGCAATTCTCGAAGCGTTAGGCTTCGTCGCAGTTTCATTACGAACAACGACCCCCGCGCGGCAACCGCCCGGGGGTTTTTTCGTTGCTGAAAGCTGCCAGCGGATCGTCGCACTACGATCGTCGAGTAGACGATTCCAAACTCTCAACCCGGCGAATCCAAGCCCCAAGGGGGCGACCGTCAGTAGCCAGGGGTTAAGCGAAGCGAAAAAACCCCTGAAAAAGACGGCAATGCGTCCCCGCAGCCTCAAAGGGGCGGCCGAAACACTAACCTGTGACCGCGCGGGCCAACATGCGTCGGAATCCTATCCAGCCGCGCGACCTCGCGCACGTTGCACACGCGGCGGCACGACATCCCAGGCCAATCCAACGTATTTCAAGGCCAGAATCATCAGATAGGTCGTGTCGAGTTCCCACCAGCGATGCCGCACGCTGGCGCTGGCCGGATCCCAGTGATGGTTGTTGTGCCAACCTTCGCCATTGGCCAGGAGGGCCACGAGCCAGTTGTTGCGGCTGTTCTCGTCGGTCTCGTGCGTGCGATACCCGTAGAGATGCGTCAACGAGTTGACGCTCCACGTGATGTGCCAGACCGCGACGGTGCGCAATAACACGCCCCAGACGACCAGACTGGCGCCCCATTGGCTCGACGCCGCCCAAGATTCACCTGTCGCCAGCCCCAAGCACACGCCGCACAGGTAGTAACCCAGCGTCTGCGCGAGATAAATCCACATCACCCAGAGCGGGCGTTTTTCGAGCGCCATGAAGAAGGGATCGCTCAGCACGTCCTGGGCGTATTTGTGATACACGCCAATGCTGTGATTCGTCGGATTGCGACGAAACAGCCAGCCAATGTGCGACCAGCCGACGCTATCGAACGGCGAATGCGGATCGTCCAGCTCGTCGGAGTGGCGATGGTGCATCCGGTGCGTCGCCACCCAGCGCCCGGGCGTATCTTGCATCGAGCAGAGCGCGATGATCGACAGCGCGCGCTCGAAAAAGGGATAGGTGCGAAAGCTCCGATGGGACAACAGACGGTGATAGCCGATGTTGATGCCCAGGCATCCGAAAAAGTGGACGCCCACGAACATCACCGCCACGCCTGTCCAAGAAAAGAACCACGGCAGCGCCGCCAGCAAGGCCAGCGCATGAATGACCACAATCGGCAGGAAATACGGCCAAAACAGCGGGAGTTTCAGCAGCGATGGATTCTGCGGACGGGAGAATCCAGCCGTTGCCGCCGTGATTGCTTCCTGCATCACACCCACCGATCTGAATCAGAAGTTTCCGCCGCGAGCTCCGCTCGCATTCGCTAGCACCGCTAGCGTCGGACGGCACGACATATCTGAAGTTTATCGGGTTCCCGCAATTGGCGATACCGCTGCTTGGTTGCATTTGCGGCAAAAGCGTCGGAAATCATGCGTTCATGGCACTCGCTGCCACTAGTGTTTCTTGTCAATCGTCCATGGCCGGGTGGAAATCGTCGCCGCCATAAACTGCGCCGGCCGACAGCGCCCTTTGCAACGGGCAGCGTTTGAGGGGCGCATCCCCGCCTCGATAACGCTCCAGCAACGCCTTTGACCGCTGCGCCAGCATGCGCCGCACTTCCCGTCGCTGGCCCTCCGCGCGTGGAATCGGCATCGAGTCGTAGGCCGTCGTCCGATGGCGCATCCACGCGATCACGGCGGCCTCGGCTCGTTGCTCGACCGGAATGCGCTTCGTCCGCGCCACGGTGCCACTCCCGACCGGCGTGGCATGCAATGCCACGGCTTGCGCGAGCCTCATTGCAAGCGCCGCATGCATTGGATGGAAGTCGAGGAAGGCGACAATCGCCCCGGTAAAGTCTTCGACGTATTCCTCTTGAACCTTTTCCCTTCGCTTGGCACCGGCCTGCTTGCGCTTGGCGAAACTCTCGGTGGATCGCTCGGCACTGAGCGCGGCCCGAATCGTTTCAATCGTCGCCGCCGGCGCTAATACTCCCCTCGAGTAGCACTTTCGGCGAATCCATTCCTGCACGACCCAATGTTCGCCCGCAGCTTTCACGCGACGCGTCAAAGCGGCATCGCCCGGCGGCAAGAGCACCCAGCCTGGCGGGACGTTCAGGACTTCGCCAGCAGGAGATCGCACGGTATTCGGCGTTGGGCCGGGGGCATATGTATGCGTGCTCATAGCTCGACTTGGCCTTCGATTTGAACGACTCTGAGCATGGCTGCCTGCTGCGAACGAGTTGGACGCCACGCTCGGGCCTAATTCTCGATCATGCATTCTGGCAGCGCACGTTTCAGCGATTCGATTTGCTCGTCGCTAACCGGTGAATTACTCATCTCCAGATGTCGCAATGATTTCAACCCGTGGAGCGACGTGAGATCTGTGACGTTCACACGATGGAGCGAGAGCGATTGAAGCTGCTTGAGGCCAGAGAGAGGCGACAAATCGTGCACCGGCAGATTGATGAGCCCAAGATACGTGAGGTTCTCGATGTCGGCAAACGGAGTCAGATCGGAGATTTTCGCTCCACTGAGAGTGAGATGCTCCAGCCTTTTCAGGCGATCGAATGGCGGAAGTCGCTCAATGGGCATTTCAAGCAAGTAAACAGTTTCGAGTCCCGACATCTCGCCTAGGGCTGTTAGATCTCCGACTTTCACGCGAAGACACTGGAGTTCGCGAACTTGCGTTAGATCCTTCAGGCAAGTGGCGTCGTTCAAGCTCGCGTCGCCAATCCACAGTTCTCGCAGGTTCTCGGCATCGGCAAGGGGCGAGAGGTCAACCAGTTCCATATCGCAAAGCGAAAGCGTTTGCAGCGACTTTGATTTCGCTAGCGAGACAAAGTCCGGTGTGGAAGTGCTGTGTAGATTGACCGTTTTCAACTGAGTCAACTCACTTAACGAGCTATAGTCTGTCACTCGCGTATCGGTCAGCCAAAACGACTCGAGCATGCGCAACTGCCTGACGGCTGATATGTCGGTGATGGCAGCGCCGGAACATTGCAGTTCCCGCAGCTTGCCGAACACTCGAATTGACGACAAAACGGTCGAGGCATTTGTGGGCTCACCGCCGTCCCACCAAGCAGCATCGGCCCGGCCGCCTAAGAGTTCACCTAGATTTCGCCGCCACCAGCTCTGCTGAAATCCTGGAGGGATTCGAGCGTCGAATAGACCGCGAAAACGCACGTTGAATCCGTGCTGCTCCAATTGCGCCGCCGTTTCATGCTCCAATCTCGATTGACGCCGAAAACTGCCGATACACGCCAACGCGACGGCCAGCAACGCAACAAAAACGCCAAGCGATCGCAAGCTGAAGGATCGCCAGCTTCGCTTCTTCGCAACATTTCTCAGTTCATTCGTCATCGATCGCGCAACATTAGCCCTGTTGAATCGCCCGCACTCCAAGGATGTCCTTCCATGGACGGCCCTTCATCGCCTCCCGCTATTTACTGCGGTCCTTCTTCAGGGATGTACGGAATCAGTCCCTTTCGCAGCGCCTCTTCCTGAATCTCCCGGTTCAAATTCCGAGCGTCCAGGACGAAGCCATTTACCTGAATCAGCCAGGCCAGTGGGTTTTCTTTGATCCGGCTGCGGAGCGACCACTCCGGCTCCATCGGTCCGATCCTGAACATCTTGCGGATCAACATCGACTTGCCCTGACCGGTGCTTTCGCCGACGCCGAACGCCTTGTCGATCGCGGCAAACTTCATGTGCGGGGACTGCGTCTTGTCGTCAAGGAAGTTGACCCAGCCGATCGTGCGGACGACACCGGACGCCCAGGAGCTCGGTTTGCCGCTCACCAACGGCGATGGCCGTTTGCGGCCCAACTTTTCAATCAATTGGCGACAGAGATCCGCATATTCGTCGTTCAAATGCTCGTGGCAGAAGGCATCCACGAGGCCGGTGATCTCCTCGACGGCTTGCCGCTCCACTTCGTCTGCATCGGGTTTTCGATTTGGCATGGCTACCTCATGTTTCACCAATCGGGCAATGCTCTTTTCATTTTCTTGGTCGACTGCTTGGGATCGAATTCATCGGGATCGAATCGCCCGCCGATCCACTCCAACATGCTCTCGTGGTCTTCATGCCTTGGATTGCCAATCGCGACAAGGAAGTCGGCATAGCCCCACACCCCGCCGCAATCTTCGGGCGGGCAGGCTCGTTCACCTTCCAGGCAGACGGGGTATTTTGCCTTCGAATTGACAGGCGGGCTGCCCTCGAAGAGAACTTCATGCTGCCAGCCATCACCGAAGTCGTACTCGTAGGTGAAGGCAAAGCGCTTGCCGGTCATGGGCAAAATCTGACTGAGATTCGTCCTGGTCGAATCGCCGCACTCGGAGTCCTCGAACCCATCGTCAAGAAACTCGGGATCACCGTATCGCTCGCCCTTGATCTCGAACTGATGCAAGTGTGAATTGGTCCAGCCCATCGCCGCCTGAATATGTTCGTGCAATTTGTCGAGGGTGCAGTCCTTCACCTGAATGCGACGCCAGATCGTCGGCTGGGCGCCAAGCAGCGTGATCTTGAACTGGTAAACTGCGTCGGTCGGCTTAGATTTCCTGGCCGCTACCTGGGCAGGCACGGCAGGAACTACGTTGGCTTGCAGGCAGTCCGTCAACTTCTTGGCGATGAAGATCAACTTCAACCGCATCAGCGGCTCGCCCTCAAGGAGGGATTCAGCCGACGCTAGGAGAATGATGGCGGCGTCGGCGACGGTGAATTCGCCGTCTTGCTTCGTCAGTTTCTTTTTCAGCGTTCCGGAGAGACCGGGAAGATCGGCGGCGAGGGCTCGCTCGGCTTCGTCTAGGTCGAAACCGTCCACGACCTTCTTCTTGATCGCAAGATGTTCGGCGGCGACCAGGGCTTTGGCAGCGAACTCGGCCAGTACCACTGATTGGGCGGCGCAGTCGGCGGGGCTTGGTTTCTTGCGGGCCATTGTCTATTCCTCCGTCGGTTTTGGCGGCTTACAACGATTCCTTCCGTGCGGAAAACTCCGGCGGTAGCTTATCGACCGTGTTCCGCAAGATCGCTGCGCGGTTCGGGCGCTCAGGACCAATGGATTCCCGTCGCTTCGCGCTTGGCGCGACCCATGCTTCGGAGCGCCCGTGAACACTATTATCCGCTCTCGGCCGCGGTCCGAAAGTCCCGGAGCGTTGCAGGCTTCGCCGTTAAGCAACACCGCCATGCGATTAGTCGGGAAGCGAGATCGGTCTTCCGAATTCGACCTTGCAACACTCAGGCCAGCACTTCGCGAATGACATTCCCACCGTTGATCGTCGCGCGCTCGTCGCGGCCGTTATGGAGGAAGGTCAAACGCTGGTGATCGAGCCCCAGACAATGCAAGATCGTGGCGTGGATGTCATGCACGTGGACGCGTCCTTCGATGGCATAGAGGCCGATCTCGTCCGTCGCGCCGAAGGTCACGCCGCCGCGGATCCCGCCGCCGGCCATCCACATGGTGAAACCGTACGGATTGTGATCCCGCCCGTTGCCGCTCTCGCTCATCGGCGTGCGTCCGAACTCGCCGCCCCAGATCACCAGCGTGGAATCCAGCAGCCCGCGGCGTTTCAAGTCGCGCAGCAAGCCCGCGATCGGCCGGTCCGATTCACGGCAGTGCCGTCTGTGATTTCCTTCGACGTTCGCATGCGCATCCCATTTGCTGCCGGCGCCAAAGTACAGTTGCACAAATCGCACGCCGCGCTCAACCATGCGCCGCGCCAGCAAGCAATTGCGGCCGTTGTGCTCCGTCTCCGGTTGATCCATCCCATAGAGTTGCAGCGTCTCGGCGGTTTCACCGGCGATGTCGACCAGGCGCGGCGCCGCCGACTGCATACGAAACGCCAGCTCATAGGCCGCGATGCGAGCCTCCAACTGGTCGTCATGTTCGCGTTCACGCAGATGCGCCGCATTCAATTGCTGTACGAAATCCAGGCGGCGGCGTTGTCGCTCAGGTGACACGGCCACGTCCGGCGCCAGATGCAGCACAGGCGTTGCGCCCGGCAGGAAACGCGTGCCTTGATAAACAGCCGGCATGAAACCGGTGCCCCAATTCCGGTTGCCTCCAGGTGGTTCGTCCGGATTGTCTTGCAGCACTACGAAGCCGGGCAGTTCTTCATTTTCCGAACCGAGTCCATAAACCGACCACGCGCCGAGACTCGGCCGGCCCGCGAGCACGCTCCCCGTGTTCATCTGGCAGACGCTGCCGACATGGTTCAATCCATCCGCATAACAACCGCGCAACACGGCGATCTCATCGACGCACGCAGCGATTTCCGGATACCAATCGCTGACCCAAGTTCCCGATTGCCCGTGCTGCTGAAAAGTGCGCTGCGAGGCCAGCAAGTTCGTAAACGCCGTGCGTCCCATCGCCGTAACCGGTCGCTTGAAACTGGCCGGCAACGGCTGCCCGGCCAGACGATTCAACTCCGGCTTCGGATCAAACAAATCGATGTGACTCGGCCCGCCATCAAGGAAGCACCAGATCACGGACTTCGCACGCGGCGCAACTCCGCTTGCCGCAGTGATAACCTCCGCATCGTTGCCGAGCCCATTCCGATTCAATAGCGACGCCAGCGCCAACGCTCCGCAACCACCGCCGGCGCGCAATAGGAACTCGCGGCGCGATGGCGGCGACGATCGTCGTTGGCAACGAGCCATGCCTCGCCTCAATCGATCGAAATGAATTCGTTGGAATTGAAAATCGCGTGACAAAAATCCGTCACAGCAGCCTGCCGCGCGTTCTGGCTCGCAGCTTGGCTTGCAGCGACCGGCGAATCGTCCTGAGATTCGTCCCGCTGAATGTCGGATTCCAAAAACAATGCCTGTTCCGTAAGGAACGACCGACCACGGTCCATTTCGTCCGGCGTCGGATGCCGGCCATAGGCCTCGCGATACGCCTGCGGGACAAGTGAATCTTCATCCGCCGCGTTTGCGACCAGTCGCTCCGCCCACGTCTCAGCCATTTCGCGCGTGAACTTGCTATTCAACATCAGCAGCGATTGCGGCGCCGTGACCGTCGTCGGGCGACGCGCACAGCTTTGATTCAGGTCCGGTTGATCGAACGCCTCGAAAATGGGAAACCGCAGGTTCCGCTTGGCAAACACGTACACCGACCGGCGATTGCGATCGGCCCAACGCGCATCCGGCTTCCACGCGTATCGCGCGGAGACGCCATTTGGCAATTCTGGCTTTGCGCTTTCGCCGTACATCCGCGGATTCATTTTGCCGGTGATCGCCAGCATCGCATCGCGAATGGCTTCGCCCGACAAACGCTGCCGCCGGGCATGCCAGAGGCGTCGATTGGCAGGATCCGCCGTGGAGGCCAATTCCACGTTCGCATCGCCGTCATCCAGGAACGACGACTGCCGATACGTTGCCGAAGTGACCATCAGCCGATGAACATGCTTCAAGCTCCAGCCATGCTCCACCAACTCCGCTGCCAGCCAATCGAGTAACTCCGGATGCGACGGCGCGCCGCCCTGAAATCCAAAATCGTTCGGCGTGGCGACGATGCCCTCGCCGAAATGATATTGCCAAAGACGATTGACAATCACTCGGGCCGTGAGCGGATGATCCGGCCGGGTGAGCCACATCGCGAGTTGCGCGCGACGTCCCGTCGTTTGCGCCTGGTCGACGCAGTTAAGTTTCTCGGGCGCAGCGCTCGTCAGGAATTCCGGAAACCCGGGCTCGAGCGGCTGCAAGGGACGACTGACATTTCCGCCATCCAACAAGTGCGTGACCGGCGCCACGGCTCCTAAGTCGGCAACGGCCATCGCATGAGGCGGCGCCGGCGGGCGCTGGGCGTCGAACTCTGACAGTTGTTTCTGCAAATCGTCGTAGCGCGCTCGATTCTCCTTATCGAGCCGATTCGGCAGCGAATCTTCAAACTGAAACTCCATGCGGCGCGACACCATCTCCGCGATGCGTCGCTGCTCCGGCGTGCGATCCGCCTCCGGTGTAAGAAAGCACTGCTGAATCGAGGCCTCGTACTTCTCCAGCGACGTCTTAACGATCTCATCTCGCTCCGGTTGCAGCAATGCTTCGATCTGCCGCCGAATCTCGGCGGTCGCCGCCTCCCA
>JALHLM010000165.1 GCA_022844585.1 Pirellulales bacterium
GCAGTCCGACGAGGTCCAGGTCGCCATCACCGTCCAGGTCCGCGGCTTGATTTGGGGTAGCCGCGTCGACGAGGTTCAGGCTACTGCGAATAAACTGGCCGTTGCCCGAGTTCAGCAATAAGTCTGTCCCGACGATCAAATCGATCGCCGTCCCAGGAACTTGATTCGTGTTAAAGTTGCCCGCCACGATCGCTTCCGCCAGCCCACTCACGGGAAACGATACCGGCTCGAAGAACCCGCCCATGGCGTTGTTGAGCGCCACGCGCACGCGTCCGCCGTCGCTGGAGTCCGGCTCCAGCCAGACGAGATCGACGAATGGATCGCCGCTCACCTCTACCAGCAGCGGCGCACTCGGAAAACTCGCACTGAACGAAAGTTGCGCTGGCGCGTCGAAGGTTCCGTCGCCGCGACTGCGCAGCAAGGTCAGATAACCGGCCGATGCCGTATGCGCCACAATGAAATCGACGTCGCCATCGAAATCGATATCGCCGTGCGCGAGCGTGCTCGCGGCCCACGGGACGCCCGTCGAAACATAGATCGGCAGGGCGAAATTCCCCTGGCCATCGTTCTTCAGAATGATCAGTCGGTCGGATAAGCTGTCTGGATTGGATTCGAGCGCCACCAAGTCGAGACCGAGTTTGCCATCAACATTGACGGCCACCAGATCGGCCAGCGAAATGTTGCCGCCCAAGCCCGACATCCCGGCATCGGTCAACCAACTGGGCGAAGTCCGCTTCCAGCCCGGCTGCGATTCCGTCGCGACGTAATGCTCGCCCGGTTCCAAATCTGCGAATTCATAAATGCCTTCCTCGTTCGTGACGACGAACGCTTCATCGGCGTCGCGCCTGCCGTCGCGATCCTTGTCGAGGTACACGACCAACCCTTCAAGAACTGGCTCGTTGTCGTCGCGAATCCCATCGCCGTCGTTGTCTTGAAACCGTAAGCCTTTCAGTTCGGCCTTATAACGTTCCACGGCACCGATGTCCGCCGTCATGACGCCGTCACCGTCGCCGTCCTGGGGACGCGGCGCGCCAAGTTGATCAAATGCCGGGGAGCGCGCAGGATCGGCCGCGTCGATCGCCGGGCTTTGCGGCCAGAGTTGATGGACATATGGGCCGTCTGGTAGGAAGTCTTGTAGTCCCGCAGAGGCCTCTCCGTTCACATGATCCGTTGCACGTCCATATCCCGTGGCGCCGTTCGGCGCGCCGACGAGGTTGTACCCGAGGCTGGCCAATGCTCCGCCGAGATCAGCCGGAGTGCTACCTCGATGATTGCCGGCGATCAAGCTGCTCTTGATCGCGAGCGTTCCGCCCGGTTCGCCATAGATGCCGGCGCTTTCGGCAGCCGAAGTATTCCGTGCAATGGTCGTGTGTACGACCGCGGTCACGGCGTCAGAGGCGCTGAAAACCCCAGCGCCATTCGCCGTAACGTCATGGTTCGACGTGGCGTGATTGTCCGAAATGGTCACGTTTTCCAGCAAGAGCGTCGCGGCGGCGAGTACGGAATCTTCGTCGTAGCTCGCCTCGTAGCGCTGCAGGTAAACGCCGCCCAGGTCGCCCGTGCCCTTGCCGTTCCAGGCGATCGAGACCTGATTCGACGAACTGGCGGCGACGCGCGGGTTGAGCTGGCTTCCGCTGGTCGTTGAGTTCACCCGAAACTCCGCGCTGCGCGGAATGCCTTGATCGTCGAACTGCCGCGCGTAAACTCCCCAACCTTCGCCGTCTCGTTCCAAGCTGGCGAAGGAGGCGATCAAGCCGCCATCGGCCAAAGCCGCCAGCGCCGCACCGCGTTCGAGACCAGTCGGAGCGGCGCTTAGTGGAATGACGCCGCTCGCCGGCGCTCCGGACGGATTCAACAAGCGAAGTTCCACCTGCTCGGTTGCGCCGTCGTCGCTAATACGACTCCACGCCACGGCGTAACCGTCGCGCGTGGCGACCAGGCTCGTCGCCAACAACGACGCTTGTGCATCGCTGACGATGTCGATTTCCGTGCCGAGCGGCAGCGCCACACTGTTGTACAACTGGCCACGCAGCGAGAATCGTCCGTCCGTGGCCTCCGACGACCACACGATCAAGGCCTTACCATCCGCGTCGAATTCCGCGAGCGGGCTAACCTGTTGCCGGTCAGTGGCCGTATTTACCTCGTAATCACGGATCTGTCCGCCGGTCATGTAGAAGCGCGCAAAGACTCCATCGCTGTCGTCGGCCCCCATGCCGGCCCAGACCACAAGGATATCGCCATCATCGTCGATCGCGACGTTCGGCGCCGTTTGATGTCCGGCCGTCGCGGTATAGGGAACAAATTCCGTTGCGGCCAGCGTGCCGTTCGCGTGCACGCGGCGCACGTGAATGCCCCAGCCGGAGCCGTCGGCGCCGTAGCCCTGCCAGGCAATCACGCCTTCCCCCAACTTGTTCATGGCCACGGTCGGATGCACCCGCTGCGGGCCGCTGATGTTGACGAGCAACTGCGGGCCGGGATTGCCTGCGGCGTCGAACCGCCGCGCGTAGATCCGTCCGGAGTCCCCTCCATCGAAGCTTTCCCAGACGACCAGGCTGTTGTTGGCGTCATCCATTGCTACGACGGGCAATTGCTGCTGCGCCGCGTGCGCCGCGTTGACCAGCACTTCGCCGTCGACCGCCTGCAATGAATCGAGCGCCGGTCGCGCTCCCGTCGCCGCCGACGCGTTATAAACCCCGCCGCCCTCGGCCGCTTCATTCAACACAAACGACGTCGCGCGCACTTCGGCCGTCGCGTCATGGCCGTTGTAGAGCCCGCCGCCCTTCGCGGCCTTGTTGTCGCGAAGCACGACGTTATCGAGCTGTAACGTGCCGCGATTGCGAATGCCGCCGCCTTCCCCACCCTGGGCGAAAATCGATCCTCCCTGGACGGTAAGCCTGCTGAGCCGCAGCGTTCCGTCGGGGCGGACGTCGAACACGCGGTCGATTCCGCCAGCGTCGATCTTCGTGTGGGCAAAGCCTTCACCCTCGATGGTGATGTCTTTCGAAATATCGAGGTCGCCGAAATTGGCGCCGTCCTCAAATCCTGAGAGTACAAGCTTGTAGACGGTCTCGTCCTGATTCAGCGCCGGCAAAATGATCGTCGTGGGGCTACTGCTCGCGTTAGCTTGGAGAATCGCTTTGCGCAAGCTCATCGAATTCGTATTCACGACGTCGTCCGTGGTGTTCACGCGAATCACGCCGGGTTGCGAGACTTCCACGAAAAAGCTGCCCAGGCTGTCGCGAGCGACAGCGTTGTTGTTGATATCGAACACCATGTCTGCCGGCAGACGCACTTCGTAGATGCCATTGTCGAATGCCGTCCACGAACCACCCGGCGGCGTCAGGCTGTATGTGACCTCGATCGTCTTGGCGTCGTTCTCCGTGCTGTATTCAATCGGTTCGGCCTCGCTCGTCCAAGAGCTGTTCCCCAGGCGAACGACGGACAATCTCGACAGTGACAGCCGATCACGATCAATCAAGTGGTTGTCGAAGTACGTGACCTTGATCAGGAGGTGATCACCGCCGCCTTGCGTGATCGTCGCGATAGGCGTCATTGATGCGCGCGGGGCGATCGTATCCGTCTTCAATGCTTTGTGAGCGTTCAGGCGGCCGGCGCTGGCCACGACGCCCTCCAGGCCCGGCACGTGGTCGACCCCTTCGAGGATTGCATCGCGGACTTCCTTGACCGTGGCCTGCTCGAAATGACTCCAAATCAGCGCCGCTACGCCGCTCACATGCGGCGCGGCCATGCTGGTGCCGTTGCTCGTGGCGTAGCAGGCAACTTGCACGCAGTCTCCGGCCCACGTGCTCAGCACGCCGATGCCCGGCGCGGCAAGATCGACCGACGTAGGCCCATAGTTGCTGAACTTCGCGAGTTTATCGGTACTGTCGACAGCGGCGACGGAAATGATGTTGTCGAGGTCGTAACTGGCGGGATAGAAGGCGTTCGTGTCGGTATCGACGCCGGAAATACCGTCCTGACCATTGCCGGCCGCGGCGACGAACAGGATGCCGGCGGCACCTGCGGCGCGAATCGCATCTTCCAGCCCTGGCTGTGGGCCATAGCTGCCAAAACTCGCATTCATCACGCGAATCGGCGTCCCCTGATTGCGCAACATCGTGGCGTAGTTGACCGCTTCCACCGCGTCCGACACAACGCCGCGGTTGTTCGCGTCGAGAACCTTGAGTGCCATCAACGATGTTTTCTGCGCCACGCCCGTGATGCCGATGCCATTGCCGCCCTCAGCGCCAATGGTCCCCGCCACGTGTGTGCCGTGCCCATGATCGTCGTAGGGAAGCGCATTGTTCTCTACAAAGTTGTAGCCGTGATTTCCTGCGTTGTCCGTCCACATGTTCGTGGAGAGATCGGGATGGTCATAGGCAATGCCCGTATCGAGCACCGCCACGACCACGGATCGCTCGCCAGGGCCAAATTCCTCCCACGCGGGCAGGACATTGATGTCCGGACCGGAAGCCTGTCCCGGCGTGGCTTGCCCTGTGTTGTGGAGGCTGACTTGATCGCAAAAGCGATCGTCGTCTGGGAAACGAGGATCATCACACTCACTTGCGCCATAGATCACGCTGTTAGGCCCGAACGAGGCGACCAGCGGATGCGCTGCCAGCGTCGACTCAATCTCACTCTGATTTGCCGTCGAAGAGACCAGCACTTGTCCCGGAAGGCCGAGCCCTCGCGTCGCTTGAAACCAAGGGCCGATGCTGGCGTTGTTCAACAGCGGCGCCACACTCGCGGGACTGGTCGCCGTGTTTAGCGCCTCGGGCCGAAGCCGCACAATCCACTCGTGTTTCTTCCCAGACGATTGCAAGGCGATGGCGCCGCTGCCGGAATCATCCTCTACGGAAGCAAACCAGGCGGGCGATACCGTGTCGTAGTCCACGGCCGCGGGATCGAGTACCGCCAGCAGCCGCCGCGACTCCAGCGGCTCGATCCATGCCCGAGTGCGAATCGAACGCGCAAAGCTGGGCGACTGTTTCGGGCGTGAAGCGCGGAGGAATGGACTCATCGAAAGTAACTCTTGGAAGTGACGCCATGTGCCGGATGGCAGCCGCGCCAATCGTAAAGGCCCGAAAATCCCGTCCATCTTAACACGGTGATCGTGAATAAGTCCTTACTTGGCAACACATTTTGCCGGCCTGCGACGTCCCACGTCGTTCAGCCAGAAATGGCGGCTCTGGGCCTAAAAGCGGACGGAGTCCCCGCGATGAGCGCGCAAATTCCCCAGATATTCGAAAATCAAGTTCGCCGGACGACTGTGACGATGATGACGATTGTAGGGGGAGTCGGGACGGTAACGTTTGCGCGACCAGTCGCAGGCGCGCATGGTT
The DNA here is from genome assembly GCA_022844585.1 of Pirellulales bacterium. GTDB lineage: Bacteria > Planctomycetota > Planctomycetia > Pirellulales > JALHLM01 > JALHLM01. The sequence goes on from JALHLM010000165.1 coordinate 5,343, forward strand.
TCTCCTACGCATCGCATCCGCCCATGAAACCCTCGATCAGCGGTGGCAAATGTCGTTATGCTTGCTCCGCCGCAGAGGTTGTTCCAACCCAAACCGTTGGATGGCAATAGTTTGCTGCCTGCTGGTAGGTGTGAATGGGCGCATCAGCCACGCGCAAGATACTGAATCACCGTGGTCGGTGGAGTCGGACGCGTCGATTTCCGACGGTCCAGACGCCATTGCCAGCGACGATCCCTACGTGTCCCCGGACGGGCAGTACGTCCGGCCTGTAAGCCTTCAACCGCAGCCGGCGCTGACGCCGGCGACGGAGTTCTCACCAGACGTCGCGCTTCCGGCCGCAGCGGCGAGCCTGATTGCGGAATCGGGTCTGGCCACCAGTTTTCTGGGGCGCCCGGGCGCGCCGCGTCGATTCTCTCCGGCCACGTCCGTCGTCTACGGACGTTTGACACGCCCGCGGATTCCGACCGACGGTGGCAGCATGCTGCTGAAATCGCCGGCCGCGGTGGGCGTCGGTGTGCAGCGGCGAACGCCGATCGTCAACGACCCGCGCGTGCGCGGCAGTCGCATCGGCCAGTTGGCGGCGTCCGGTTCGTATTGGGTGCCCGCCCGCGAAGACCTCGACACGATGCTGAGCAAGATCGACGCGCGCGCGATCGACACGATCACCACGATTCGCGGGCCGTACAGCGCGCTTTACGGCCCCGGTTTCAACTTCATCGACGTGCAATTGCTCGCCGCGCCCCGGTACGCTGACGGCGACATGATCGAAGTGATGACCAGCGCCGACTATCAAACGAACGGCGAGCAGTTCTACGGCCGCCAGGTGCTCACCGGCGGCAATGAGCGACAAGGTTACCGCGTCGGGTATGGTCACCGCACCGGCAACGACTACGAAAGCGGCAACGGCACCGATATCCCGAGCAGCTACAAATCGCGCGATCTGGAACTGGCCTACGGCCTCGATCTCACGGAAGATCAACACGTCAACGTCAGCTACCTGCGGCTCGATCAGACCGACGTGGAGTTTCCCGGCTATGCGTTCGATCTCAACTACCTGGTGACCGATGCCGTCGACATCGACTACATGATCGAAGATCAGGCCGCGTTCGATCGCTTCGACGCCGAGTTCTGGTACAACCGCACGCACTTCAACGGCAACGCGCAGCGCACGGGAAAACGCCGGCAATTCCCGCTGTTCGACTTTTTCCGTCTGACCGCATTCACCGACGTCGATTCCACGTCGACCGGCTATCGCTTCGCGTCCACTTGGGGCGACGACGAAACCGGCAAGCTCACCGCGGGCACGGACTTTCGCTATCTGCGTCAAGAGTTGAACGAGCTTTCCACGGGGCGAATTGGCCTCACCATCTTCGAGGACGCCAACTCGCCGATTCCTAAATCGGAATCGCCGAACCCTGGGTTGTTCACGGAAGCACAAACACCGCTCACCGAGCGCTGGACCGTCACCGCCGGCGCCCGCGCCGATTACGTGGCGCCGAAGATGCTCGAAAATGTCGCGAATCTGCAAGCCCTGGGACTCGCGCAACCGCAGTCGTCATTGGCCGAAATCCTGGGCACCGACGACTTCGACCAGGAATTCGGCCTCTGGGCGGCGTACCTGAGCGGGGCGTATGAGATTGATCCGCATTGGACCGCGACGATCGCCGGCGGCCATGCCGAACAAGCGCCGACGATGACCGAAATGTACGCGGCGCAAACGTTCCTATTTGTGCTACAGAACGGCCAGAACACCGTCACCGGCGATCCTCGCCTCGACAATCAACGCTTGTGGCAAATCGATCTCGCCCTGCAATGTGAATATGATTGCTTCCGCGCCGGCGCGAATGGATTCCATGCCTGGATTCACGACTACATCACGTTCGAAAACATGGGCATCTTCCGCGGCCCGCCCGCCGGCCAGGTGGAACAAGTCAGCCTGAAGTACGTCAACACCGACCTGGCCACGTTGACCGGAGCGGAACTGTTCATGGAATACGACCTGACGTCGCGCTGGACTCCCTTCGCGACGCTGTCGTACGTGGAAGGACGCGATCACACGCGCAATGGCGATTTCGCCACGCGTGAAGCATCCTCTGGTCAGGCCAGCGAACGCGTTTACGGACTCGATCGTGGCGCCTTCAGCGGCGTCGCCGGCAGCGCGGAAGAACCGTTGCCGAGCATTGTGCCGCTGGAAAGTCGCCTCGGCCTCCGTTTCCATCAAGCCTGCGATCAACCGCGCTGGGAACTGGAATTCCAAGCCCGCGTCGTCGCGGCGCAAGATCGCGTAGCGACCAGCCTGCTGGAATCGCCCACTGCTGGCTTCACGACCTACGATCTCCGCGGCCGCTGGCGCGCGACCGATCAGTTGCTGCTCCTCGCTGGCGTCGAAAACCTCGCCGACAAACAATACCGCGAACACCTCGACTTCCGCTCGCCCAGCGGCATTTCAGTCTTCCAGCCCGGCATCAGCTTCTACAGCGGCATCGAGTTGAACTACTAACCGCCTAAAATCCGCTGTAGCCGAGGTCTGTGACCTCGGGGCGTTGGACGCGGCTTCATCGAGTCGCATGGCGCACGTCCACCCCACCGGCCTCACAGAGTCCGGTTACAGAAGTCGAGTGATCCGCCGACAAACTAATGGTCGTATTCCGGGGAAGCGACGAAGGCCGAGATGATCTGCTCCTCGCGCATTCCACGTGATAGCAGGTCGGCGTAAAAGTCGACCTCGCCGGCGCTCGCCGAGCGATCCAGCAGGGCGTCGTAGACGTCCGTGACCTTTTTGTTCTGCGCTTCGTCGGACGCCAACAGCCGTTTGGCCACGGTGTCGCGATCCTCGTTGCGCATCAACCGCCCAAACTCGCTTTGACCGACGGGGTCAATCGCGCGTCCCATCACGTCGCGGTAGAGGGCCGCCAGGAAGCCGTTGGTTGAGCCGCCGGAGCGGCGATAATATTCGTTCGAGCCCATGAACGTCGAACGCAGCCCGTCCCACGTGCCGCCGGCGGCGAGATACGTGAGATGGGCGCTCATGCCGGCCGCGTCCCCGGCCCGGCCGAGGTACTTCTGGTACATGGCCTGAATCTGGCGGGTGCGATATTCGATGCTGTTCTGAATCGCCGTGGCCATCTGGAATTCGTTCATTCGGCCGTCTTCGAGCTGATCGGCGTAGAACTGCAATCCGGCGTCTTCCGGCTCGCGTCCCAGCAAGTCCTCGTAGGCCTGCGCGACGAGCGATTCAGTCGGCGTTTCCTGGATCTCCGTGATCCGGACCGTCGCGGTGGACGGCGTGCCGAGCGTGCCGCCGCCGGGCGCACTCAGCGTGAGCGTGAAGGTTTCCTCCTGCTCCAGCACCGCGTCGACCAAGATCGGCACGGTAAACGTCTTTTGCGTTTCGCCCGCGGCGAATGTCAGCGTTCCGGTGGAATTCGTGTAGTCGCTGCCGGCCGTCGCGGTGCCATTGCTCGTGGCGTATTGCACCGTCACGCCCGCCGCGTCCCCGCCGGTCCGGGTGACCGTGATCGTCACGGTGCCGGCCGCTTCGTCGACTGTATAGCTCGTCGCGCTGAACTGCACCGCGCCGGGCCCGTCGTCATCGGTGATCGTGACGGTGCCCGTGGCCGTGCCGAGCGTCGAATTCGTCGGCGCGGAGAGCGCGACCGTAAACGCTTCGCTCGATTCCGTCGCGGCATCCACCGTGATCGGCACGGTGATGGTCTTCGAGGTTTCTCCCGCGGCGAACGTCAGCGTGCCTGACGTGGTCGTGTAGTCACCGGGCGCCGTGGCCGTGCCGTTCTGCGTTCCAAACGCGACCGTGACGCTTTGGCTGCTGGGGTTCGAGAGCGTGACCGTTAACGTCGCATTAACTGTTCCGGAGTCTCCTTCGGTGACCGTCGTGCCGGCGATCGACACGGTCGGCAACGGATCGTCGTCGGTGATCGTTCCGGTCGCTTGGGCGTCCGCGAGCGTCGCGTTCACCGGCGCGGACAAGTCCAGCTCGAAGGTCTCGTTCGGCTCGTCGGTGGTGTCGCCGAGGATCGGCACACTGATCGTTTTCGACGTCTCGCCGATGGCGAACGTCAGCGTTCCGGACGTCAACGTGTAGTCGGTTCCGGCCGTGGCGGTGACGTTATCCGTGGCGTAGTTTACGGTCACCACATTCGTGGCCGCGGCCGAGAGCGTGACCGTGAACACGAGGTTCGCTTGCCCGGTGTTCCCTTCGGCAATCGACACGTCCGAGACGCTCACCGTGGGCGGCGGCGCGTCGGCCTTGCCGGTCACGGTGATGCGGACCGTCGCCACGTCTTGCCCGCCTTGGCCATCGCTCACCGTGTAGGTGAACGTATCTTCCAGCGTCTGGCCCTCGTTCAAGGCGCCGAGGATCGCCGAGGAACGTGGGTCGTAGGAGTAGCTACCGTTTGCGTTGACGACGACCGTCGCCCCCTGCGAGCTCGTGGCGTCGAAGGCCGTGACGGTCAGCGTATCGGACGCGTCGGGGTCGGTATCGTTCGAGAGTACGCCCGGCGCGGCGATGTTCAACGCCGTATCTTCGTCCGTAGCGCCGGTATCGTCCAACGCCACGGGCGGATCATTGGTCGTCGTGACGGCCACCGTGAACGATTGCGTCCCGGTATTCCCGGCGGCGTCGACCGCTTGCACCGTTACACTCGCATTGCCGAATTGCGCAGCGGTCGGCGTCCAAGTGATGACGCCGGTGTCCTGGTTGATCGTCATGCCGGCCGGCGGCGACGCCAGCAGGTAGGTCAACCCCGGCGCGCTTTCGTCCGCCGTTTGCACGTCGTAGCTGTACGCGACGCCTACCGAGGCGGCCGTCACTGCGGTGGACGTAATCACCGGCGTCGTCGCGTCGATCGTGATGGATTGCGCCGGCGAGGCGTCGCTGACGCTGTCGCCGATTTGTTGCGTAGCCGTCAGGCTGACCGCGCCGTCGGCCAAGGGGAAAGTGCCGTTGGTGACGATATCAACGGTTCCGCCGCTGGCGAAACCCGTGCCGATCAATGTCGCGCCGGCGAAGACGCGCACGGTGGCGCTGTCGGTGACGCCGTTGACGCGCAGCCGGAGCACGTGCGCCGCGTCGGCGTTATTGAAATTCGTCAGGTTGTCCGTGCTCGAGCCGCCGGAATCGGCCTCCGGCAGCAAGTCGATCGACGTCGGCGCACTCGGCCGCGCATTGTCCGTCAGCGCATCGACGAACATCTGCTTAAGCGTCGCATAGTTCGCGGCGTTCGCGAGCGAATTATTCGTCAGGTTGTAGACGTCGGTGACAACGTTGGCGCCGTTCAGAACCACCACGTCGCGCCACTCGATCTCCCAACTCGTCCAGACGTCCGAGGCGTTGTCGCTGTTGGCGTCGACGTCCTGGACGATCGGTAACTCTTCGTCGATCAGGTCGAAGTCGGCTTCCTGTCCCTCTTCGTTCACGCCCAGAATATTGACCTGCTGCAACGGGAATAACGCCCGAAGTTCGGTCTGCATCTGCTCCAGGAAGCCAAACTGGCTTCGGCAGTAGCCTCACGTCGTGTGGATGAAATACCAGCCCGAAACCTGTTGCAGGTATTCCCGCGGCGAGATCGTATCGCCGAACTGGTCGGAATTCAGATTCTCGTCGGTGAGTTCAAAGTCCGGCATCTGCACGCCGACCGTGGCGAGCACCACGCGGGCTTCCAGCCGCTCGATTCCAGCACCACTATGCAGCGCCGACTCGACCCGTGGCCGCCAGGCGTTCCCCATCCGATTCCGCGTCTTCCGCCAGGACATGCGAGTGACCGTTTCTGTTGCGAAAGGACCTACCTCAACCGACCAACCGCCGGCGCTCGGCAGTTGG
>JALHLM010000166.1 GCA_022844585.1 Pirellulales bacterium
ATCCTCCGCCAGGGGATGCGTGGGGCGACGGGCCAGCCCAGACCTCCTGCGAGGTATCCTGCCGCCCGTCAAACATTCTCGTTATCTCTCGGTGGCGACGCAAGTTCGGGCGCGGCCAATTCGCCGTTTAGAACTGACACCGCGGCATCTTTCCACGAATCAAACGCCGACACACTCTATAACGAAGGAGTATGTCGCCCCCCTGCAGAGGGCTGCTTGAATCGCGCGGCGGAGCGATAGCTCAAATCAATGCATCGCACAGCTTTCCTCGGTTTAGCTGCCATGTTTGAGGTCCAAGCAGCCTCTTTGTGCAAGCTAAGCGAAAACGACGTCTGCGATGACGACCGTTCGATGCGTGTCGTGTCGCCTACGACGTGCAAGGTGAATACGTGGTCGCGGACCCACCCGAGGTCGAAAATCTGGCTGGACAAGCGTTTGTTATTCATCGCGAGCGAAAATCCATCCAACATGACTTCCGAACCGACGACCCAAGTTGCACTCGGGAGAAACGAACAGGGGGCCCTATATATCCACATATCCACCTCGCCATGGAGCGGAGAGTCCAAGGTGTTGCGCCAACGCGTTCTTGGCCTGCAGTTGTGCGTTATCTTTTTCCACCCATCAATCTCCGTCGTGTGTTGTTTCAGGTTGTTCTAACACGGAAAGCAACTGCCGGTCGTAGAGTGACCGCGCCCAAAATCAACACCCCGGCGCTGCACCGCGAGATGTGTCCATCAAGAATGCTGAATGGTCGTCGGCGTAGCGGCAGTCCTCGTCGTAAACTTCGATTCCTGGTGGATTTTTGGCCGTGAAATCGCGAGGAATCTTCGCTGGGCGGGAAAAAATCCAAATTTCTTGGCGGAAAACGATTGCAGTGAACTTCTCTCCCGGCGAAAGTAGACGTTGAGACGTCGCGCACGAAATCTGACCAACGGCGCCGGGCGGCGAGATTCCAAGCTCCAAGAGGTGACACATGAAGCGACCTTTGCAAAGTAAGCTCCATCGAATCGCATCGCAGCGGCGAAGTCGCGTGCTGGCGTCCATTGCCGCGGCAGGCATGGCCGGTACCGGAACGCTCGCCCGCGCCGACATGGTTTCTACCCTCGTCGGTCTGCCCGACACGAACGTGCCGGTGCCGGTGAATCATGGTTCGACTGCCGAGACCACGCTCACGTGGCACGCCGATTGGGACCAGTACACGGGCTGGGACGGCCGAGGCGACGTCTATCAAATCGACCAACGTGTGTTGGACATTCAATTCGCCCCGGCGGCGGCCAACATCAGTCTGACCATCGATTCGTTTGAGTTCGATGAATGGGCGGGCGGTGGCGACACCACGGCGAATTGGTCCGTGACGGGATCCGCCAGTGGACTCTTGGCGTCCGGCGCCTGGACCGACAAGAGCACGGCCAATGATCCCTCGGATCTCGGCGGCCGCACTCTCATTTCGCCGCTGGCGACGGGCGTTCCGGGGGAAACCCTGACGTTGCTCTTCGACAGTGCCGCTTCGGCCGGCTCCATCTCCTATTTGGCCATGGACAACCTGACTTTCTCGTCTGCCGTCGTTCCGGAACCGTCAACGGCGGTGCTGGCGTGGCTGGGAGTTGGCGCGCTGGGTGCGCTCGCCATGCGACGCAAGAGAAGCTAACCCCGCCGATTGCGAACCTGTCCAAGCACACTGCGGCACGTCCAATGGAGTATGCGCCGACCGCGTGGGGCCACGCGCTGCCCGCGATGGCCGCCCGGGCGATTGAAGGTGGCGATCCCTACGCCGCGGCCGCTGAATATCGCACCGCGATCGAGCGAGGCGCAACTGACTTCGCGACGCTTGCCAACTACGGCGTCTTGCTTTGGCGGCTGTACGAGTTCCGCCAAGGCGAGGCGGTGTTTGGCCAGGTTGTCGAAGATCCCCGCACCGACGCGGCGACGCTGCGTCGTATCGCTCATTGCTACTTCGAAATCGGGCGATTCGATAAGTCCGCGGCCATGATGCGCGTCGCACTAGCGCGCATGAGCGAGCCCGACGCCCTGACTACGAGCACGCTCGCCTGGACGCTGGAGCGCGATCACCAAACCGAAGAGGCGCGCCACTTCGCCGAAGCCGCGCACCAGCTGGACCATTCCTATGGGCCAGCCGTGCGGCTATTGGCGCATCTGGATCGTCGGGACGGAGACTTCGAGACCGCTGAGCGGCGGCTGACGGAACAACTCCATAAACATCCGGGCGACTTCGATTGGGGGCTGCGCTATGAACTGGCCGCGGTTTACGACCGGCTGGGTCGATATGACGACGCGTTTGCCACGCTTGGTCTGGCGAAAGCACAGTTAGCAGTTGCCGCGGCCGCTCACCTGCGGGACTCTTACCTCATTCGCCGGCGACAATGGGAGATCACCCAATCGGTCACGGCGAGCGACCTTCGAAACTGGCGTGCTGAGATGCCTTCGCTAGGTCCTTCGAAACGAATTGTATTCCTCACTGGATTTCCTCGCTCGGGCACGACGCTGCTGGAGCAAGTGATCGCTTCCGACGCCGCGTCGGTCGGCACCGATGAATCGGGGATTATGCCTAGCCAGTTCATCGAGCCGCTTATTTGGCGCGCCGACGATGTGATCAGCGCCATCATCGAACTCCGCTCGTTCGATACGGCTCAGCTAACGGCTGGCCGCGAGACCTTCTACAACATGACCGAAGAATACCTCGATCAGCAGATTGGTGAACGCCTGCTGGTTGAGAAGAATCCTTTGTTGACCGCGGATCTCGCGTTGCCACTACGCCTGTTTCCCGAAGCGTCGCTGCTCATCGCACTACGCGATCCTCGCGACGTGGTGTTAAGCTACTTATGTACGATGGTCCCGTTGAATTGGAGCAGCGCTCCGGCGCTGAATGTCGTTGAGGCCTGTCGCTTCTACGCCGACACCATGCGACATTGGCTGTGGTGGCGTTCGCGACTTGATCGGCCCGTGTGCGAGCTTCGTTACGAACAGTTTATCGCTGACCCGCATGGCGAAGCACAGCGCGTGGCGGGTTTTCTGGGAATCGACTTCGATCCCGCCATGCTCGACGAACGTCGCCGCGCCGAGCGCCGCGCCGTACGCACGCCGACCTATGATGACATCACCAAACCGCTTTATACGCGCGCGATCGGTCGTTGGGAGAATTACGAAAAGCATCTCAGGCCAGGCCTGAGCATCCTCCAGTCCTTTGTAGATGCCCTTGGCTACGCAAAGTAGCCCTCAGGGCCATGAGCATTCTTGAGAGTAGTCCACGCTGCGCCGCTCGATGAGCACGCACGGCACTCTCATCGCAGCGAAGGTTGTGGCAAGTCGATCGCCTGGGAATTCGAAACGGAGTTTCCCAAGAGGTCGTACTGATCGAGCGTCCAGGCGACTTTCTTCTCGCGCGGTTCAAGCTCGATCAATAGCGGCTGACCCGGACCGGCATGGCAATTCCCAATCAGGTAATGGCCGTTCGGCAGCACTTCCAGAGTGGTGACCCAAGCTAGCGTGATGCCGGGCAATTCGTTCTGCGTGACACTCCAGACGATTTCCAGCGTTGGAGTGACTTCCAACACGGAGTGGCCGTTGCCGGTGGAGATCAGCGTGTTACCGCTCGCGAGGCGTACCGCCGCGAAGCATTTGTCCCCGAACGACTCCGGCCCATGGCCTGGCTGCGGCTCCCGGTCGAACAGCGGGACGTCGTACTCCCACACGACCTTCCCCGTGGTGTCATATTCGCGCACCACGCCATCTCCCTCGTGACAAACCAGGTAATTGCCGCTGTTCAGCTTACGCACGAGGCGGGTGTCCGTATGGGCATCCGGATGATCAACGCGAAGCGCAACCTCGTGTGTGATCTTGCCGGTGCGGTCGATCTCGATAATCCGCGCCGGACCGCTTTCGGCGATCATCAGGCGGCCGTCGATGAGCGGCTGAAAGGCGTGGACTTCCACCGCCTTTCCGGCATTGCCGTTGGCGGTTGCAGAGTCATATTCCCAGACGACATCTTTCGTTACCGGATCGATCTCCACCACGCTGGCTGCGCCTCGCTGGACAAGAAAGTGGCCGTTCGGCAGCGTGTGGACGTCGTGAATCCCCTCCCACGGCATCTCCCATTCGACGCGACCGGCGCGATCAAGCACGACCAGTTTGCCGTTCCCCTGCGTTACCACGCGATGCTGCGCGGAGAGCGGGGCAGTGAACAGGAACAACAGCAACGCCGACGCGCGGAACGGCATAAGCACCTCTCTTGAGAACCTTGGATCAGCCACGCCGTGATTTAGATCGTCACTTCTGAGGCGACGCATTTGAGCTCGCAGCTGACGACGATCGATTCAATATCGAGAGCATGCAAATGCATGACCTCGGCGCAGAGGAACGCCGAGTCTATTTGCGCTTCCGCTTCTTCAAAGCCAGCGAAAGCCCCTCGTACTGGGCCTTTTGGGCGATCGCACCTGGCGTCCGGCCAAACAGCTTCGCCAGCTCCTTGGTGCCAACCTTGCCTGCCAGCGATTTGAACTTTTTGAGTTCGGCCGGCGACCACGACTTCCGCACGACTTTCTTTTTCTTGGCCATCTTGAATCCTGTTGCAAATGAAGGGAAGTCAACGATAGTAACAGAGAACGTCGCGCGGTCAACCGGCCTCGGATCGCGTGCTGGGGTCGCGGTATGCTGTGCAAACTTCCATTGACGGACATCTGAACATGAATCAGTCCCGTTGGTCGCCGCAATGGTTTCTGTTTCCGTGGGTCTTCGCGGCCGTCTTGTCGGCGTTCGGACACGCAAGCGCGGATGAACCCACGCGAGTATTGTTCATCGGGGGCCAGCCGGACCATCCGTGGGGAAGCCACATGTATTTGCATACCGCGGACATGTTGTCAAAGTGCCTGAAACTCAATGGCGACATCGAAACGATCGTCTCCGATGGCTGGCCCCAAGACGCCGATCAATTGCGGGGCGTCGATACGATTGTGGTTTATACCAGCCCGGCCGCCGAACTTCTGTTGGATGGCTCGCATCGCCAACAGGTCTTGGATTTAATGAATCAGGGCTGCGGCCTGGTGACTATCCACTGGGCCTCCACGGTGAAGCAGGAGAATCTTGATCGGCTCGGCCCCGCTTGGATTAAGCTGTTGGGCGGAACTTGGATCAGCAATGTCGGTCTCAGCACCGACACTTCGCCCTTAAAGCAGTTGCAGCCCGATCATCCGATCTGTCGCGGCTGGAGGGAGTACGAGATCCGCGACGAGTTCTATTTGAATCCCCAGATCACAAACGCGGCGAGTGCGCTGTTGCAAGTTAGCGCCCAAGGGCAAGATGTCATTGTCGGTTGGGCGTACGAGCGTCCCGAAGGCGGCCGCTCCTATGCGACGACCTTAGGGCATTTCTATGACAATTTTCAACGCGAGGATTTTCGGCGAACCATCGTCAACGCGGTCCTTTGGACGGCGAAGCGCGAGGTTCCACCATCAGGGGCTCGCGTCGATTTGTCGGATGCGGAACTGGCATTGCCGCCACGGCCTTGATTCGCAAGGCCGAAAGAAACTCGCGAAAACCGAACCTCGAGGAGTGGCTGCGTGCAAGCATGGTCCATCGTACGGCGACGCGACGCCTAACTTGGTTTGCTGGTTCAACGCTCCCAGCGCGGCGTTCTTCTAATCAGTCTCGCGACCTACTTCGTGCGCGCCGATCACAGTGGACTTGACGAAGCGCGAAAAACGGCGGAAGCTGATATTGCGTAACGACTTGGCCGCTTGGTGAAATTGGCAGACACGCAAGATTTAGGTTCTTGTCCCGCAAGGGGTCAGGGTTCGAGTCCCTGAGCGGCCACTGCCCGGAGTCGCAATCCGGCGCGCATCATGCGTCAACTAGGCCGGTTGCCAGCGCTGCGCTTCGTCGAGGGCGTGTCGAATCAGCACCAGCAAGGCGTTGGGATCGTACGGCTTGCGGACAAAATATTGACTGCCCGCTGCGCGGCAACGGCGAATGATGTCCGGCCGTTCCATGCCGCTCAGGATGATGACCGGAATGTGGCAGGTGTCCTGATTGTCGGCCAGTTGGGCGCAGACCGCGAAGCCGTCGATATCGGGGAGTCGCAGGTCCAAGAGAATCAGGTCGGGCCGCTCGCTGACGGCCAGTTGCCAGCCGTCGCGCCCCGTAACCGCGGCGCTCACTTCGTAGCCTTGGTTCCGGAGCCGATACGCCAGCGGTTCGGAGAGCGTTTCGTCGTCTTCGATGATCAGAATGCGTTGAGCGGCGTCGAGGAGCTCAAACTCAGCTTCCGATTGCGACTGATGATTCGGCTGGTGCATGGCGTCCGATTCCAAGCGTGACGAAGCCCGGTCGATAACCGGATGCTAGGGAAAATTACGCCTCAATCGGGCCCTCGTCAAAGCGAAATCGGGCCGGATTCGCGGAAAATGGGGCGAATCGCCTGTTAAACTTTGCCGCGCAGGACGATCGCGACGACGTTACGGGCGGATATTTCACGAGGATTGCGAACGCTATTCGCCGCGCAGGGATGGCAGCAGCGGAGCCCGCTGGAGCACGCGGACGGCCAGCAGACTCACGAGCGCGCCGACTAGTGCGACCGCCGCGAGCGTCGCGCCGAGACCCAGCCAAGGCGGCGCAGCGCCGCCGGACAGCCAATGCGGGAAAACTACGACAAGCGCGGAGACGACCCCGACGAACAGTCCGCCGAGCAGGAGCGCCACGTTCTCCAGCAACACGAGCGCGGCCAATCGACTGGGCAAGAAGCCGGCCGCTCGCATCAACGCAAGTTCTCCGCGGCGTTCGAGGATGTTCCGCAATTGTACGGCCGCCAGGCCGAGCGTTCCCAGGAGCAAACCAAGTCCGCCGAGGCTTTGAAACGTCGAGAGATAAGTGTTCTGGACCGACATCAGCGCCGCCAATCGGTCTGGCGTGGGAACGACGTCGAAGCCGTAGTCTTCTAGCGCATGCTCCAAATCGGCGGCGACGTCTGGCGGTCTACCAGACTGCAACGGGTGGCGCGCGATCCGCGAACTTGGAATGTCCAGCAGAAACATCCGATAGCCGGACGCGTCGGGGAAATTCTGAGTAAACTGCGCCTCGCTGACGATCAATGCACCTTGAAGCACGCTGTTTTTCAGCAGGCCGACGACTTGGAACGCGAGCGATTCGCCGCCTCGGTCGTCGTTCAATTCATACGTGGCGCCGACTCCGGATAAATGGAGACTGAACAGCGCCGTGGCCTGATCGATCACCACGGGAATTCTCGGTTTGCCCGACGCGGTGCGCCCGATGTCTTTGTCCAACAACATCCAGGGATTGGCGCGCTCCTCGGCGGTTGTCGCCGACGTGGCAGCCCAGGCGAAGCCCCCGCGTTGAAGGAAACGGGACGGCATCCCCAGCACTCTAGGTTGCGAACTTTGATACAAGTTCAAACAACTGGCGTCATCACCGGGCCGGACGCGCAGCGCAAAAATAAAAGCGTCGCTGAGTTGCTGCTGCAATACGGCGCTGAAGCCGAGATCGGCCCGCGCCGTAGCGTCGCCTAAATCAGGGAAGATCGGCTGATCGCTTTCGGCGATCCAGTTGAATCCGCCAGCGCCGCCCGTAGGTTTGTCGAGCGCCTCGTTCGGGTTCAAGCGAAACGCGCTGAGCGCCACAATCAGAAAGCTCGCGGCCGCGACGAGGCCGATCGTGAGCGTGCTGCGGCCGGGCTTGCGCGCGGCATTGCGCCAGGCCAAGCGGCGTAGGGTCCAAGCGTCGCCGGTGGAAGTCGGTTCGCGCCGCATTTCGCCGCGCGCGGCCGTCAGCAGCGCGGCGAGCATCAGCGCCCCGCCGCCGAAGAACGCGCCGGCCTGGGCGTCGCCGCTGAAACGCGTCGCGGCCACGATTAAACCGATCGCGAACGCCGCCAAGATGATGGCGATGATGCGGGTCCATGCGCCGCTTGTTCGTCGTGCAGTTTCGCTGGCCGACATCTGTCCTGCGAGAAGTTGGCGCACGGACGTTTTTCGCAATGGGCGCAAGGCGAGCGCCACGACGAACAGGCTGATCAGCACGCCGGCTAGTCCGCCGATCGCGAGGCTGCGCGAATCGACGTGCAATCGTAAGAACGGAACGCCGATCGCGCCGAGCCACCAGCGCGGGCTGGTGAGCGCAACGAGCATTAGTTGGCAATAAAGAATGCCGAGACCAACGCCGATCGCGCCGCCGACGATGGCCACGAGGGCGCCCTCGGCCCAAAAGAGCCGGCGCACGCGCCTCAACGGCCAACCGCTGGCCATCAACACGCCAATCTCGCTGGCGCGCTGCTCAAGGCCCAGGCGGACGAGGATCGCGATCAGCAGTCCTGCCGCGGCGATGATGAACATGCTGAAGCCCAGGAACAGCTGCTCGAATTGCGTTGTACCGCCCGCGGCCTGGAGCGCCGTGGCGCGGATCGGACGCAATTCCAATCCTAGCGTGGCGGGATTGAGTTTGACCCGCGCCGCCAGACCCTCGGTCGTGAGATCGCGGTGATAGGGCATCCGGACCGCGGTGGCCTTTCCGAAGCGACTGCCCCAGAGCTTTTGCCCAGTCACATAAGAAACGAAGGCCTTGGGCGTGGTGTGGTATTCGTTCCAATAATCGTCATCTTGCGGGCGGATGCGCGATTGATCATACGGGAACGGCGCGTCCCAGTCGCGCATGTCTTTGTCGGTGATGCCTTCGACTTCCGGCGTCCAGGTGGCGTCGCTGGCCGTCGTGGGAGTCGTGGCGAATTTCACCAACTCGTTACGCCGCGCCGGTTCGGCCGGAGGAGTGAGCGCAACGATGGCCTTCAGGCGAAACTTGGCCGTGCGTTCCTTCGCTTCGCCATGCGTGGTCTCCGGCTCAAAATACACGACGCCCACTTCCGCGCCGATCTTGCCGTCAATGCCAAGATCCTTCGCGGCCCAATCGTTGAGCACGATTTCGTCGCGCTCCAGCGGCCCGATTTCCTTCCCATCGCGATCCAGCCAGGCGGGACCGAGCCGCTCGGTGGAATCGACGGCGGTGATCGTGGAATACGGAATCGATTCGCCGTTCGCGTCGATCGAGTTCGCCAGGTACGTCAGCACGGGGATGGCGCCGTCGCGATGCCACGGGGCCAACGCCGCACGCTCGACCGCAGGTTCCAACAACATCCGTTTGCTGGTCAATTGCCACGCCTGCGTAATGGTCTCGTCGCCTACGCGGTATTGCACCGGCGCGAAGCTTAAGCCCAAGTCTTCGAAGCGCACCTTCACGTGATCTTGCAATTGCTTGAGGACCGCCGCCCTGTCCTGTACGACGGAATCGCTACGCGAGGCGAGGAACATGGCGTTGATTTCGCCAGTCGCGGCGGGACGGTTGGCACCTTGCAACGATTGCAGATTGACGAAGGCGTTGCGTGGCGATTGCTGACTCGGAAACAAAGTGAAGCGTCCGGGCCCCTCCGCGGGAATGATGGCCGTCACCGTGAATTCGACGCGACGCAGCGTATCGACCTTGCGACCCAGCGGGCTGTCGCTCGGAATACGTTCGGCTTGCGGCAAGCGAAGGATGATTTGATTCCCCACGGCAGCGCCCAGTTCATCGGCGACCGGCTGGTTCAAGATTACTTCGCCAACGGCAAGCGCGTGCGATTGGTCGGGCCAGCCGCTTTTCCAGAATGCATCAGTCACGCCCAGCACTTGGACCTGCGTGGCCAATCGCTCTGTCTCACGGCATTTGAGATTGCCCTGCAGGAGAATCGCCGGCGCGAGGTCATGCTCGACCGCGGTGGCGAAGGACCCTAAGTCGTCGGCCACACGCTCGCGGAAGAACTGCGGCGAGACCATCGCGTAGTCAATTCGGCCCAGCCCATCGAGCGCCAGATCGCGCAGGCTGCCGCGCACGGAGTCGCCGACCAATAGCGCTCCCGTAAGCACCGCCGTGGCCGCCGCGACGCCGAGCGCCACCGCCAAATGCACCTTGAAGTGCTGTCGCAGTCCCGCGCGGAGTAAGGAAAAAAAGGTCATGAACCGCCGCCTTGGATAGAGGCACTCTGATCATTCTGCGTGGTGAAGCCCCATCAAGGCAACTCCCAGGTGCGAATAAGCGTTACGACGCGCGGGCCAATCGCTTTGCCTCCGCCGCCAGCACGCCGGTGATGATCGCTCGCAGTTTCGGCTCCGCGGCGTTGGCCGTGGCGATGATTTCGGCCACGTCGACAGGTTTCAGAGCGTCGGGGAAGCAGACGTCGGTAATGGTCGAGACTCCCAGCACACGCATGCCGGCGTGAACGGCGACGATCACTTCCGGCACGGTCGACATGCCGACGGCATCGGCGCCGATCGCGCGTAGAAAGCGGTATTCCGCTCGCGTTTCCAGGTTCGGTCCGGTCACGGCGACGAACACGCCGCGATGGGCAGCGAAGTTCTCGCGCCGCGCGATTTGCAACGCTTGCTGGATCAACTGCGCGTCGTACGGCTGCGACATGTCTGGAAAGCGCATGCCGAGGCGATCGTCGTTCACGCCGACGAGAGGATTCAAGCCCATCAGGTTGATGTGATCGTCGATGAGCATGATGTCGCCGGTCGTGTAGACGGGATTCATCCCGCCCGCGGCGTTGGTGACGAGCAATAATTCCGCGCCGAGGGCCTTCATCACGCGGACCGGAAGCGTGATTTGATCGAGCGGATAACCTTCGTAGGCGTGGAAGCGCCCTTCCATCGCCACGACGGGCACGCCGGACAGACGCCCGCAGATTAACTGTCCACGATGGCTCGTCACCGTGGAACGCGGGAAGTGGGGGATCTCGTCGTATTCGATCGTGGCCGCGGCCTCGATTTGCCGCGCCAGTGCGCCGAGCCCCGTGCCGAGAATGATGCCAACGTGTGGGCGTTCCGGCCAACGGCGTTGGATCTCTGTGACGGCGGCCTGGATTTGATCGAAGAGATGCAGCATGGTGCTCACGAAAGTGCAGTGAATCAATTCACCTTAGAGCCGGAAGCGTCAGCGCCCGGAGCGCGACGGAGACGATGACTTATTGGGACGCGCTCCG
>JALHLM010000167.1 GCA_022844585.1 Pirellulales bacterium
AGGCGGCGGGCGAGCTCAAGACCAAGCCGACGCAGCATTCGGTCGGCCTGTTGCGACAAATCGGTATCGCGCCGGACGTGTTGATTTGCCGCACGGAACGCTCGCTGAGCCACGAGGATCGCGAAAAAATCGCCCTCTTCTGCAACGTGCCAATCGAGGCCGTGATCGAGGAGAAAGACAAGGATTTTTCCATTTACGAGGTGCCGTTGAGCCTCGTCGACAACCGGCTCGATGAGTTGATCGTGCGTCGGTTGGGCCTCAAGATGGGCCGCCTGGAATTAAACGATTGGCGTGACCTGTTGCACCGGTTGCGCAACCCGGAGCACGAGATCAGCATCGCAGTGGTTGGCAAGTATGCCGAGCACAAGGACGCGTACAAGTCGATTTATGAAGCGCTCGATCACGCCGGCGTGGCCAATACCGCGCAAATCCGCGTGCAGCGCATTCAGGCCGAGGAAGTCGAACACGAAAGCCCGGAGCGCTTGCTGGCCGGCTACGACGGCCTGCTCGTTCCCGGTGGTTTCGGCGAGCGCGGTATCGAAGGCAAAGTGGATTCGATTCGTTACGCCCGGGAGCGGGGCATCCCGTTCTTCGGCATCTGCCTCGGTATGCAATGCGCGGCGATCGAGTTTGCCCGCAATGTGGTCGGTTTGACCGGCGCGCACTCGACGGAATTCAGCAAGGACGCCCCGCACCCGGTGATTTGCCTGCTGGACGAACAGCGGACCATCATCGACAAGGGGGGGACGATGCGTCTGGGATCGCAACCGGCGATGCTGCAATCCGGTTCGCACGCGGCGAACAGCTACCGCGTCGAACAGGTACACGAGCGGCATCGGCACCGCTACGAGTTCAACAACGTCTATCGGCAGCAGTTCACGGCCCACGGGATGAACTTCACCGGCCTCAGCCCCGACGGCGGATTGGTGGAAATCATCGAACTGCCGGATCATCCCTGGTTCCTGGCGGTGCAGTTCCACCCGGAGTTCAAGTCCAAACCAACGCAAGCGCACCCGCTGTTCACTGGCTTCATCGCGGCAGCGGTAGAACGCCACACGCAACGAGTCGATCGGGCGGCGGAACGGCGTTAGATTCCATTTTGAACCGCAGAGACGCGGAGGCGCAGAGATAAGGCAGGAGAGAGGAAAGTGGAAGGACGCGGAACTCGGAAGTAAGAACTCGGAACGGAAGAATCGCCACGTTTGCGATGCTTCTCCCACTGAAAACTCAACACTGAAAGCTTTAAACTCTCTTCTCCTCTGCGACTCAGCGCCTCCGCGGTTCAATCGGAATACGACTATGCCTGACGAAAAGCCCCGCATTATCGTGGATGAGGATTGGAAAGCGCAGGTGGAGCGCGAGAAGGAATTGGCGCGCCAGCAGGCCGAGCAGCCGCCAAAGCCGCCTGAAGCGCCGGAGCGGCCGGGGCAGTTTCCGCCCGCGAGTTTGGAATTGCTGGTGTCGATGTTCGCCACCGAAGCCTTGATGGCGATGGGGCAGATCCCGCATCCGGTTTCCGGCAAACACGAGGCCTATTTGCCGCAGGCCAAGCACTTGATCGATTTGTTGCAGGTGCTGGAGGATAAAACCCAGGGGAACCGCACCGACGAAGAAACGAAGATGTTCGACCAGGTGCTGCACGAATTGCGTCTGGCGTTCGTGGCGGTGCAGAAGCACTTGGAGACGTTGCCGCAGGGCACGCCACATTAACCCGACGCGCTTGCGAGGGGGAGAAGACGTTGCTCTCAGCGCGGACTTGGCGCTGTTGAGCGGCGTCTTCTCCTCCTCGCTGGCGCTTCGAGTTGGTGTTACCGAGAACGGACTCTTACGACGGAGCAACGTCCATGGCCAAACGCTGGCGGATTCATCCTCATGACGCCGATCGCATCGCGCAATTGGCGCGGAGCGCGGATGTGCCGCCGGTCGTGGCGCAGTTGCTGCTGTGTCGAGGGATTTCTTGCCCGAAGGTCGCGCAGGAATTCCTGGCGCCGAAACTCACGGGACTCAGGCCGCCGGAGGAGTTGCCGGGCGTGCCGCTGGCCACCGAGATCCTGGGGCAGGCGATTCGCGACAAGAAAAAAATCGTCGTCTACGGTGACTACGACGTCGACGGCATGACCGCTACGAGCTTGCTCTGGCAATGCCTGCGGTTGCTGGGCGCGGACGCGAGCTACTACGTGCCGCATCGGTTGGACGAAGGCTACGGTTTGCATCGCGAGGCGCTCGAAAAACTGGCCGATGAAGGCGCGCAAGTCGTCGTCACGGTCGATTGCGGTGTGGCCAGCGTCGCCGAGGCGGACGTGGCCGCGGCGCTCGGCCTGCAACTGATCATCACCGATCACCACGAGACCGCAGCCGAGTTGCCACGCGCCGCGGCGATTGTGCATCCACGGTTGCCGGGCTCGGCCTATCCGTTCGGCGGACTGTGCGGGGCGGGCGTGGCATTCAAATTGGCCTGGGCGCTTTGCCAGCAAGCGAGCGGCGCGAAGCGAGTCAGCGAGCCGATGCGGAATTTTCTGTTAGAGGCCGTCGGCATGGCGGCGCTGGGGACGATCGCCGACGTGGTGCCGCTGGTGGACGAAAACCGCGTGCTGGTGACGCATGGCTTGCTGAGCCTCAAGGAACGCCGAGGCATGGGGCTCGCGGCGCTATTTCAGGTCACGGGTTTGGACAAGCAATCCCGTATCGATTGCGATCACGTCGGATTCACGCTCGCACCGCGGTTGAACGCGGCCGGTCGCTTGGGGCAAGCACGGTTGGGCGTCGAACTTCTGACGACATCTAGCCCTGACCGCGCCACGGAGTTGGCGCAATACATCCATCAACTCAACGAGAGCCGGCAAACGCTTGAGCGGAGCGTCTATCTCGCAGCCAATAAGCAGGCGCAAGAGGATTTCGATCCGGTCAACGATGCCGCACTGGTCCTGGCCGGACGAGGTTGGCATCCGGGCGTGATTGGCATTGTGGCCGGGCGGTTGGCCGAGAAGTTGCATCGCCCGGTCGTGCTGCTCTCGCTGGATGAAGTCGGCGGACGCCCTGCGCAGGGCTCGGCCCGGAGCGTGGCTGGCTTCAATCTCCACGAAGGGCTGGCGTCGTGCGCGCATCACTTCGAGAGCTTCGGCGGTCACGCGGCCGCGGCGGGCTTGAAGATCGCAGAAGCGAAAATCGACGCCTTCCGCGCTGATTTCTGCGAGTACGTCTCCACGTCGATCCAGCAAGCGGAACGCGTGGCGGAGCTATGGATCGACGCCGAGGCCCCGCTGAGCGCCTTCAACGCCAAAGTCGTGGAACAGTTAGAGCGACTTTCACCGTTCGGCCAGGGCAATCCTCGCCCTTTGCTGTGCGCGAGCGATGTGACGCTCGAAGAACCCCCGCGCCGCATTGGCGGCGGCGGTCGCCACCTCTCGCTGCGCGTTGCGCAGCACGGCGCCCGAATGCGGGCCGTCTATTTCGGCGGCGGCGATGACGAGGAAAAGCTCGCCGCGCACCAGGGATCGTTTTCGATCGCCTTCCGCCCCGTGATCAATGAGTTCAACGGGCGGCGCAATGTGGAATTGCAGCTCTCGGATTGGCGCGTCAAAGCGGACGTGTAGCTGCCGATCTCTTCTGTAGCCGAGGTCTATGACCTCGGCCGGTTAGCGGCATGCGATGTCCAACACGCCGAGGTCACGGACCTTGGCTACTGTGGAATGCCGGGAAGCACCCGGCCGCGCAAAAAAAACGGGGGCCTCTGACGCGCCACATCCACATTGGCAATGCAGGATAGCCAGGGGCAAGTTAACTATCCTACCTCAGAACGTCAGAGGCCCCGCGGGCCAGTCTCACTCAGTTGCTTCCGGCTCACCTCAGCGGCTTGTCGAAAGCGGACTGCCCTAAAGCACGCGACGTACCGGCGTGGTCGAAGAAGACGGATTGATGCCGGAAGTGGCAGCGCAACCTTCGGCGTATCAACGGTTTATAAATTTCCGAAAATCATTTTGGCGCGAAAAGTCAGGGCCATTGGCGGCAAAAAACCTGTATGGTATCGCAACACATAGCTGCATATTAATGCGATCGCGATTCTGGACTTGTATGGGCAACGGAAACGTCTCAGTTTGAGATGTTTCAGTCGATACAGCGTCGCTAAAGCATTTAGCAAGAAGTGCTTGCGCGCATTATCTGACGCTTGATTCGCGTCCACCGCATCGCGCGCGGCGTCTCAAAATGCGACGAAATCTTAGGCTTTCTTCGCCATCTTCGCGCGCGTGTCGACCACGAGCTTGACGTATTCGGAGGCGAGCGTCTCAATTCGAGCGAAATCGCGGTCTTTCAAGCTGCGGCCGTCGACCAAGGAACTGCCGACTCCGAGCGCGAAGGCGCCGGCGCGGAGGAAGTCGGCGGCCGTTTCCAGGTTCACGCCGCCGGTGGGCATGAGCCGGACCTGTGGCAGCGGCCCGGCGAGCGCTTTGAGATACGCCGGCCCAGTGAGGTCGGACGGGAACACCTTTACAACGTCAGCTCCAGCTTCCCAGGCCTGGAGCACTTCGGTCGGCGTCAGCGCCCCGGGCATGACTGCCTTGCTGTAGCGGCGGCAAAGGCGAATCACGTCCAGATTCACCGTCGGGGAGACGATGAACTCCGCTCCGGCCAGCAATGCGATCCGGGCAGTCTCGGGATCGAGCACCGTCCCTGCGCCCAACAGGATGCGGTCGCCCAGCGAGTCGGCCATTTGCTCGATCACGCGATGCGCTCGGGGGACCGTGAAGGTGACCTCGATCGCTTCCACTCCGCCGCGTAAGAGCGCCGCCGCGGCTTCCGCGAGCAATCCGCCGTCATCGCCGCGCATCACGGCGACGATTCCCGACTTGGAGATCCGGTCCAACGTTGAGTTCGCAGACACCAGCAATCCTCCGGCAGACGAAGTGAGCGTAATCGTGCTGGGTTGATTGTGGGAATGCAGACGTCGTCTCGTAAAGGCGGCCGGCGAGTCGCGAACGGCGCCGCGCTCACCGGCCTGCTTGGGGTAGAACCGGATATCTAGCGTTCGGCAGACAGCCGCCGCAGCAGCCACGCGTACGAAATCGCCACCAGCGCCAAGGTCCAGCCCGCCGGCTCCGGCACGGCGGCAAATTCTGAGGCGCCAAAGTAGTTGCGGACATTGTTCAAATCCACGATGTCCACGACGTGATTCCCGTCGGTGTCGCCGACGATTGCCTCGCCTGCGCCGCCAAACTGATTGCGCACATTGTTAAGATCTTCGATATCCACGTCGCCGTCGTCGTCGGTGTCGCCAGGTTGGGCCGCGGCGCCGGCCTTGCCGCGAATGTCGTCAAAGGCGTCAGCGTCGTTGCTGATGCGGATAGCGTCGAGCCGCGATCCTTCGACAAACGGAAACGGGACGCCGAATGAAATGCCGACGCCGCTAAAGCTGTCGCCGAAGGCGTCGGCCGTCGCCTTGCTGTAAGCGGGCGCGCCGAGTCCCGCCTCGTTCGCCATCGGTGGATCGACCCAGAAGTCGAGCGAGTCGAGGCCGCCGGGCGCGCTGTCGATGACGATCTTGGCGACGAACAAATAGGTCGTATTCACGGGATAGTTCGCCTCTGACGTCGTGATAGTGTCCTTGGCGTACTGCATGATCGGCTCAGGCACGCCGTCAAACGGCGCTACCGCGCCGGTGGATCCCGCGAGCGCCAAATAGTTGCCGGGGCCGTCCGGGAAATCGAGATGCAGCAGCGCGTCGGTGCCATTGGCGACTTGCCGCACGAGCGCGCTCAGCCAGATTGTTCCCGTGAGGCCCTGATTGCCAGGCGACAGCGGGTTGAGGTCGATCTCGCGCTTCACGATATTGCCGGCGAAGCCGCCGCCATGCCGGGCAAGCCCGTCGTCAGCGGAGCCTTCATTCCCATCGTTGAGGTAGCCGGGCTTGGCCGAAGTGAGGTTTTCGCCAGGCATGTAGTCCACGGCGCGATCACCGATCCAATCGCCCGCCCAGCCTGTAGTCGCAGGCGAGTCGATCGTTGAGAGGGGCTGTCGCGCGGCCCCGTAATTGTTGAAGTATTCCGTGATCAAGGTCGCCTGGCACCAGTTGGCGGTGCAGCACCAGCAGCCGCAGCAAATCGCGGCGATTCCCATGCGCATTGACATGATACCTGCCCTCGTGGTTGGTCGAGGAGCGCGTCGATCGGCCCGCGAAGCGTTCGCGGGCCACGCTCTCGCAAGCAGGAGCAACCTGGCGCGGCAGCGTCGGAAATGGAAGTAGCCCCACCTGCATTGGGCGCACGAGCGTGCGAACTACCATGCACATCGCAGGGCCAACTTTGGGGATGGCATTTAGGAAAGATTCCGTCCCCGGCCCGCCCGACGGCGCAACGAGTACTTTTGCGGTAGACTATGGGTGGTAGGCCGAATGAACCGGTGATTCGGCGCCCCTCACCCTGGTCGCACCCACTCCCCGCTCGTGTCCCCGCAAATTCGCTTTTTCGAAAAAAAACGGGGGGCGCGCCGGACTGGCTCCAAGTTCTGGGGAACGGTCTTCGAGGCCTTGTTTCATCTCGGCTTGCTGCTGACGGGCTGCCTGTTGCTGGTCTGGATCCTGGTCACGCGCATCTACCCGCATTGGGGTGCAAACCGTTATTTCCACGAGACGCGCGCGGTGGTGCTGGACCGGCGGATTTTGGAAACTGGTAACGGCGACGCGCGTCTGTATCGGCCCGACGTGCAAGTGGAATACGAGGTCGATGGGGCGCAGTATCGCACGTGGACGTTCGCCGTCACACGCACGAATTATCCCGAGGAAAGCCTGGCCGAACGCGCGGCGGAGCGATTTCAAATCCGCGGCGAATACCCGCTCTACTACGACCCCGCCGAACCGAGCCGGGCAGTCCTGGTGCGTGATCTATCCGGTACTTCCTGGCTATTGCTGTTCATTCCTGGCGCGCTCGTGATGGTGGGCAGCGTCGGCCTGGCGTTTCGCGTCGCAACCTTGGGCAAATCCACGGAACGCCGCGCGGTGATGCATGCCCAGCGCAAGACTGTGGAACTGTTCGACGAGACGCCGCAGGTTGCGCCGGAATGGCCCACGATTCCGACCGATCGCGATGTGACCAACAGTCCCGGGACCAAGCTGGCCTACCGGCTGCCGATTGAAACATCGCCCGGCTGGAAACTCGCGGGAACGGCGATCGCCTGTGCAGTCTGGAATCTCGCCACAGCTTTGCTGACTTCCGTCGCCTTGCGCGACCATTTGGACGGCGATCCGAACTGGCTGCTGACCGTCCTCACCGTGCCCTTTGTGTTGACCGGGGCTTGGCTCGTGTTTTATGTCATTCGGCTGTGGGTCAACACGACTGGCGTCGGCCCGCCGCGCGTGGAGATCTCCGCGCATCCGCTGCTGCCGGGCGAGAGTTACTCCACCTACGTCTGGTTGCCGCAGTCCGGGCAATTGCGTTTCGATCGCTTCACGATGAGCCTCGTTTGCGAGGAGCGCTCGGTGTACCGACTGGGGACGGACTCGCAATCGATGCTGCAACGGGTTTATCAGCGGCCGGTGCTCGGCGCCGATGAGTTGACGATCCATCGCAACGAACCGTACGAGGCGACGGCGACATTCACCGTGCCGGAATCGGCGATGCACTCGTTTCGTTCGGGACACAACAGCGTGGACTGGAAGTTGGTCCTGCGCGGTAGTATCAAGGGTTGGCCCGACTATGAGCGCGCGTACCCGCTCGTGGTCCATCCGCGCCGTCAACGGGGGCCGCTGGGATGAAACGCGCCAGCATTCACATTCGCATTGACCGTCCGAACCGCGAATATTTGCCCGGCGACACGCTCGCGGGCAGCTACGCGATCGAGGCCGCGCAGCCTGAGACGGTGCAGGCCGCCGAGTTGTCAATTCTCTGGCACACCGAAGGCAAAGGGGACGAGGACTTCGCCGTCCATCATTTCGAACGGATTTCTCGTGACGTCCACCCGGACTGGGATCCCAGCGACGCGCGGGAGTTTACCACCGCGCTTCCCAACAGCCCGCTCAGCTACGACGGCGTGATCGTCAAGATTCGTTGGCGGATTCGCGTCCGCGTGTTTCTGGCGGGCGAGCGCGAGCTGGTGGAAGATCTGCGTTTTCAACTCGGCCACGTGCCGAGCGCGATGCCGGTCCCCACGATTTGAAGGCGACATAAAGCGACGCTCGTCGTTCGGCTGCCTCCACCCTCTCACGTGCCGGGAGTCGACTTCGCCTGGGCTTGGCGCAAGCCGGAATCGCCGTAAACTACTTGGCTTCCTTGAGTTGTGGACGCCAGTGGCGTGTTGCGACGAAAGGGGGGAGGAATTTGACCGTAGTTTTACACTTGCCGGACTGGCAGGTGACACTTCGATTTCGGTCAGCTTCTAGAATCTGTCGAAGTCGAATGGACAGACCTGGTGGAGCCAAGTGAGATGAGCATCGTTACCCGCAGCCCGGGCCGGACGAAATCCAAGGAATCTTCGCCCCAGATCGAGGGTGCCCCTGACGTGGAGGATCGGAGCTATTCGCCTCCGGCGACCACGATCGAGGAAGATCAGGCGTTTGCCGCCCTGGAGGCGGATCGCTGGTCGCGCGGGCTTGATTGGGTGAACGCCATCTGGATCGGCTTTGTGCATGTGGGCGCGCTGGTCGCGCTGTACCCGTATTTCTTCAGTTGGAAGGGCTTCGGCCTGGCTGTGGCCTTGTATTGGGTCACCGGCAGCTTGGGCATTTGCCTGGGCTTTCATCGTTATCTCACGCACGGCGGCTTTACGACTTACCGCCCTGTGCGTTGGTTCTTCGGACTTGTCGGCGGCTTGGCCGGAGAAGGCCCGGCGCTGAATTGGGTGGCGGTGCATCGCAAGCATCATGCGCATAGCGATCAGGCCGGCGATCCGCATTCGCCGCACGACGGGGCCTGGTGGAGCCACATGTTGTGGCTGATGCCGAACAACGGCAGCAACTACTACAAGGAAATGCATCGCCGCTACGCTCCGGACTTGCTCAAGGATCCGGTGATGCGATTCCTCGACGCGACGTTCCTGCTCTGGCACTGGCTGCTGGGGACCGCGTTGTTCGCGATCGGTTATTTCGGCTGGGATTTCCAGACCGGCTGCTCGTTTGTCGCCTGGGGCATGTTCGTGCGGATGTGCTTCGTGATGCACGTGACCTGGCTCGTGAATTCCGCCACGCACATGTGGGGCTACACCAACTACAAGACCACGGACGACAGCAAGAACCTCTGGTGGGTCGGTCTGTTGGCTTTCGGCGAAGGCTGGCACAACAATCACCACGCCTTCCAACGCATGGCCCGCCACGGCCACAAGTGGTGGGAAATCGACCTGACGTACTACGCGATCGTGGCGTTGGAAAAGGTCGGCCTGGCCTGGAACGTGGTCCACGACGTGCCGCAACGCAAGCGGGCGGCGAGTGAGTGAGGGGTGGAGGAGGGAGGAGTAAAGGAGAAGAGGAGTAAAGGAGTCGGGGAGTAGTGAATCAGCCCTGAAGGGGCGGAAGACAATAGCCAGGGGTGAAGCGGAGGATATGGACGAAAAAGGATTTGAGCCCCAACGGGGCGACACACATTGTACATGTGTCGCCCCGTTGGGGCTCTGTTCTTTGATGCATCGGATTCCAGCGGTTTGCACCGCTGGCTATTATCTTCCGCCCCCTTGGGGCTGAGACATTCGCGGCGACGTTTTCCTCCTTTCCTCCTTTCCTCCTTTACTCCTTTACTCCTCCAGCCACCGCCTCCGCCACTGCCGCGTCGATGTCCTCCCGCGAGATCGGATTCTGAGGATCGCTGAACGTGAATTCCTTCACCAGCTTTCCTGCGCGATCGTAAAGCTGAAAGTACGGCAGTACGGTCCCCTCGCTCATACCGAAGCCTGCTTGTGCTTCCTCGGTGGTGCCGTCGGCCTCGTACAGCAGATTGTCGAACGTGGCGTCTTGCTTGGTGAGGAAATCGAGCGCCGCCGTTTGCGTTGCTTCGTCGGTAGGATCGAGTTCCATCGCGACGGAGATCACCGCGAGCCCAGCGTCGCGATGCTTGTTCGCCAGTTCGACCGTATGCGGGAATTCCTCCATGCAGTTACCGCACCAGGTGCCCCAGTAGTCGACGAATACGACTTTACCGTGCTTGCTTTCGAGCAAGGCGCGAAAGTCGGCGTGTGTGGCATCTTGAAGCGTTACCGCCGACGTCTCCCGTGGAACGTCTCGTGCCACCACGGATGACTTCGCGTCAGTCGCGGACGGTTGCGATGTCGAGGTGGCGACCGGCTGGGGACCACATCCGCTTGCGATCAAAGCGATTGCGGCCGCGAAGGGGAACACTGCGAACTTGCGCATGGAGCTTAGCCTTGGATTGAAAGCCCGTAACAAAAATGGCCCGGGGCGAAATTCGCCCCGGGCCTGAGATGCTTCACGTACGGCGGTGGTTACTTCTTCTCGTAACGGATGCCGCAACCGGCCGGCTTGGTCGACGCGGTCTCCGGCTGGCTGCCGGCGAGCACGGCGTCGATGGCGTCGCGGAGGTAAGTCTTCTTGACCTCGTTGGCGTCGCCGGGGTTGTCGTCGATCGCGCCCATGTACGCGACCTTGCGTTCGCTGTCGAGCAAGAACACGTGCGGCGTCACTTTGGCGCCGTAGGCCTTGCCGCTTTCCTGGCTGACGTCGAACAGGTACGGGAAGTTGAAGCCCTTCTGCTCGGCACGTTGCTTCATGGCGGGCAGGTTGTCGGCTTCGCCGTCTTGGACGTTAATGGCGACGACCTGGACGCCCTTTTCCTCGTAATCCTTCTGCAGTTCGACGAGGCGGTCCTCGTACATCACGGCGACCGGGCAGTGATTGCAGGTGAAGACCATCACGACGGCCTTCTTCTCTTCCAGATCCTTCAGGCTGTGTTCCTTGTCGTCGGTGCCCGGGATGCTGTTCCAGTCCGGCGCTTGGGCGCCAATCTCCAAGCCTTTGTTTTCCTTGTCCGCGGCATTGACCGCCGCCAGTGAGAGACCGAAG
>JALHLM010000168.1 GCA_022844585.1 Pirellulales bacterium
GCATCTACGAAGTTCTATATGACTGCTTTGCGCCGATTTTGATGCTGACTTACTGGCTGCCGACGACCCTTCTTAATTGGCGCATGACTCAGTTACGTTTCTGCGCAAATGGTCTGGTTATTAACGCATTCATTCCGGCAAGCACGATCAGTGATCCTTGCTGGAAGAACGATCGACTCTATTTGACTTTGCCTGGTCGCCACAAAATTTCTTACGCAATTCCTGCGGTCGATCGCGCCGCGGTCGAGCATGTCCTGAAACATTGGTGTTCTTGTAGCGCAGCAACCGCCGGTCAGGAGTCGAATGCGTGGCGAATCGTCGTAATGGTGGTAGGGGTTTTTGCGATACCGCTCACGCTGATTGTCGCCCGTGGATTCTTACCTGCGCCAACGCGCGCTCCACGAGTGAGAACGACGACCGTTGTGCCCGCTTCGCCGACGATGACGCCTGCACCATCCGCTTCAGCAAGATAAACGCGCCAACACTAGCCAGTAGCGCCAGCGAGGGGGAGTTGACGTTGCTTTCGGCAACAAGACCAAACTCTCAACGACGTCGTTCGCAAATTGATTCGACGTCGTTGAGAGTTTGATCTTGAGCTTGTTGACGACGTCCACTCTCCCTCGCTGGCGCTACGGGCTAGTGTCGTTGGTTGTTGTCAGATCGGCAGCACGTCGACGGCAACTTGCAACTGCGACTTGCCGCCGCCAAGGACGACGCCCTTCACCGGGCTGATGTCGTGGAAGTCGCGGCCCCAGCCGATGGTGATGTGACGTTCGTCGGCCAGGCAGCCGTTCGTGGGATCGAAATCGACCCAGCCTTGCCGCGGCGAGTAAACGCTGACCCACGCGTGCGAGGCGTCGGCCCCTTCCAGCCGCGCATGGCCGGGCGCGGGATCAGTACGCAGATACCCGCTGACGTAGCGGCAGGCCAACCCCAGCGATCGCAAGCAGCCGATCTGCAGATGAGCGAAATCCTGGCAGACGCCGCGCCGCCGATCGAGTACGTCCTCGGTCGAAGTATCAATCGTCGTGGCCGTGGAATCGAACTGAAACTCTTCGTAGATCATCCGCGTCAAGGCAAACGCGGCGGACAGGATCGGCGCCTTGTCCTCGAAATGCGATGCCGCCATTTCGCGCAGGCGTTCGCTCACGCGGATGTACGGCGAATCGAAGATATATTCCAGCGCATCGACGGTGGCCGCGTCGTTCGTCGTGCGCAACAGCCGCGCGGCTTCTTCCCAAGGCTCCGAATCGTCGAGCGCCGCAGCTTCGGTGCGCGCCACTTCGACCAGGCTCTCGCTGGCGATGGTCAGTTGCGCATGCGGCGCGTAAATCGCAAAGCTGCGCACCTGATTGCCGAAGTAGTCGGGATAGTCGTGCAGCGTCGTCGGCGCGGGATCGACCTCGAGCCGATGCTCCAGGCAGGTCTGGCCGTCAAACGTGCGCGGCGTCAGGCGGAGCACGTTGTGGCAGGCGTCGGCCGGCGTGGCGTACAGATATTCGGTGCGATGGCGCACGCGGTACTTCATGGCCCGCCTCCCGCCATCGGCCGCGTGGATTGCACATGCGTGAGGTAAGTGCGCGTCAAGGTTTGCGAGAGGGCCTCCATCGTCCGCGTCATCCTTCGCAGCAGCGTCATCAAGCGCAAGCGTCGCCCGTTGCGGACCACGAGCACGAGCGAATCGACGTCCACGAGCCGGACTTCGGAGAAGATCGACGTCACCATCCGCAGTTCCGAGGAGCGCGGCTCGCCTTTCCTCGTCGGTTGGATCGCTCTCAAGTGCTGGTAAAGCGCGGCCAATTGAAACACCGCCGAGCGCGGATTGCCTTCGTCGGCCAGTAGCAAGTCCAGCACCGGCGCGGGATCGGGGCCAAAGACGTAACGCGAGCGATACGTCATTGCGCTATTGGCAATTTCCAACATCGCCAGCAAGCGCGGGCTTTCATCCTCGCTGGCCACGGCCATGCCGAAGCGCAATAGATCGCAGAGATCCGCGGCCCGTTCCAAGCGGCGGCCGATCTCCAGGAATTGCCAACCTTTGTCGCGCGTCATGCCGTCCATCGAGTGGCCGCTGAGCATCGAGAGCCGCGCCAACAATTGATCGAGCGCCGCGAGCTGGGCGTCGGAGGAGTTCGCCTTGCGCCGCGCCAGCGGACGCAGATCGTCGCGCATCGTGTAGAGCGTGCGCCACGCGTCGACCGCCAGGCGATCGCGCACCGACATGCCAATTCTGTGTACTCGGCCGACATCGGCCGTGACCGCGCCGGAATTGGTTTCATCGAACGCCGCGCGATGAATCAATCGCGAAATCAGCTCCGGCGTCCAGGCGCCGGCGGCCAGATCGCTGGGCGCGAGTCGCCCGTGCGCGACCAGCAACTCGGCGAAGCAACCCAACTCATCCAATTGCCCGTGCTCGGTCTGGTCGGTCAAACGATGCAACAGGCAGCGCGTCATCCGCGCGCCGAATTCGATTCGCTCCAAGTATCGCCCGAGCCAGAAAAGATCGTCCGCTAAACGCGAAGGGAGCGCGAAGCCGGCGCGACTGAGCGCCGCGACGCGGTTTCCCGTCGGCAACAGCGTGGCATGATCCTCCGCCGCGCCCAGCACCCAAACGTCCTTGGTGCCGCCGCCGGTTTGTTCGGTCATGATCACGGATTCCGCCGTCTCCGCCACGCGCGCCAACGCGCCTGGCATTACGCGGTACCCGCCGTCGCCGTTCGCAACCGCATACAGCCGCAGCATCAGATGCCGGGGCTGCAACCGCCCTTCCTGCCAGGCGGGCGAGGTGGAGAGTTCGACGAATTCCTGTCCGACATACAAATGCGGCCGCGCGCGCAATTCGGCGATCAGCGCGTCCTTGGTTTCCTTGGTGGCCCGCACGGAAGGCGCGTCCCGCCGCGGATAGGCCTTCTTGATCACCACCTGATCGAGATTCTGAATGACCTCGTCGAGCGCCGCTTCCTGCCCGCACCACCAGGTCGCCACGGGCGGCATCAACAGCGGCTCGCCGAGCAGCCGTTCGCACAAGCTCGGCAAGAAGGGCAACAACGCCGGAGATTCGACAACGCCGGCCCCGAGTGGATTGGCGATCGTCACTTTGCCCGCACGCACCGCTTGCAGCAGGCCCGGCACGCCGAGCAGAGAGTCTTCCCGTAGTTCCAGCGGATCGCAATAGTTGCTCTCCACGCGGCGCAGGATCACATGCACCGGCAGTAGCCCGCTCAACGTTTTGAGAAACACGCCCTGATCGCGAACGGTGAGATCGCTCCCCTCGACCAGCGTGAATCCCAAATAGCGCGCCAGATACGCTTGCTCGAAATAGGTCGAGCTATAAGGCCCAGGAGTCAAGATCACCACGCGGGGTTCTTCCGTGCCCGCCGGCGCCATCGCCAACAATGTATCGCGCATCTGCGCGAAGAACCGCGCGAGCCGCTTCACGCGCAAATCGCGAACCAGGTCGGGATAGACGCGGCTCAGCACGATCCGATTTTCTAGCGCGTAACCAGCGCCGGCCGGCGTGTCGGTGCGATCGGAAACGACCCACCAATGCCCGTCGGGCGAGCGCGCCACGTCAACCGCATACGTTGCGAGATAAACGCCATCGGCGGGTTGAATCCCGGCCGCGGCGCGCAAGAACGCCGGATTGGCGAACACGATTTCCGGCGGCAAGTCGCCGGATAAGAACAATTCGCGCGGGCCGTAGATATCGGCCAACACATGGTTCAGCAACCGCGCTCGTTGGCTTACCGCGCGGCTCAGTTCGCTCCACTCCCGCGCGTCGATCACCACCGGCCAGGAATCGAGCAGCCAGGGGCGCTCCTGTTCCATGTCGGTGCCGGGTGGATTGTACGTCACGCCGTATTCGCGCAACAAACGCCGGCACATGTCGTCCCGGGTTTGCAGATCGTCGAGACTCGCGCCGGCCAACGCCGAGGCCCAGCCGTTCCAGGCCGCGCGCACTTCCCCCTTGGCGTCGACGGCTTCGTCAAAATGTCCCGGCAGCCCGCAATATCCGTCGGGCAATCGCACCACGCTAGACGCGGCGCCGGCGGACTGGGATTGTTTCATAGGAAGCGGGGGAATGACGAATGAATGTCGAATGCTCGAACGACCGCATTGCGATCAACGATTTGCTTGGCTGGCGTCGAGCATGAATTGCAATTTGTTCAGCCCCAACGGGGCGACCGATAGTAGCCAGGGGTGGCAACCCCTGGAAACGAGTCGCAGCAGTAAACCTAAGCCCCAACGGGGCGACACGAATATCTGCGTAAAGTGCGTGTCGCCCCGATGGGGCTGCCGAGATTGTTTTCCGTTCCTCACCAGGGGTTGCCACCCCTGGCTACTATCGGTCGCCCCTTCGGGGCTAAGTCGCGCTGCGGATTTCGACATTCGATATTCCCGTCACTGTTTCCCGCGGCGCAAATCAAGCGTCAGCGGGAATTCCGGGTTCAGTTCGGCGCGCGGCGTTGGCATCGGTCCGGCCGTGTGTCCTTGGGCGAGGAAGCGGGCCACGCGGCGCGATTCCGCTTCGAAGGCGTTCACCGGAAACGCCTCGTGGCTCAGGCCGCCCGGGTGTGAGACATAGTAGGAACAACCTCCCAACGAGCGGCCGCTCCAGGTGTCGTACACCTCGAACACCAAGGGAGTATCGACCGGAATGGTCGGGTGCAAACAGTTCGGCGGCTGCCAGGCCCGATAGCGGACACCCGCCACGGCCTCGCCCAAAACTTCGGTAGAGCGCAAAGGCAGCCGGCGGCGGTTGCAAAGGATCAGGTGGCGCGAATCAACCAGGCCGGAAACCTTCACCTGGAGGCGTTCCAACGACGAATCGACGTAGCGCACCGCACCGCCGGCCCCCGGTTCTTCGCCCAGGACGTGCCAAGGCTCGATGGCCTCGCGCAACTCAATTTCAATTCCCGCGTGCCGCACCCGACCGTGGACGGGATATCGAAATTCGAAATGCGGGGCGAACCACGCCTCTTCCAGCGGGAAACCGGCGGCATTGAGGTCGCGAATCACGTCGCGGAAATCCCGCTGCGCGAAGTGCGGCAAAAGGAATTCGTCCTGGAGCCGCGTTCCCCAGCGCACGGGCTGCGCGCGATAGGGGTTGCGCCAGAACCAGGCGACGAGCGCACGCAACAGCAGTTGCTGCGCCAGGCTCATCCGCGCGTGCGGCGGCATCTCGAAGGCGCGGAACTCGACGAGCCCGAGCCGCCCCGTCGCACTATCCGGCGAATACAACTTGTCGATGCAGAATTCCGCACGGTGCGTATTGCCCGTCATGTCGACGAGGATGTTGCGGAAGATGCGGTCGACCATCCAGGGCGGCACGTGGCCGAACAAGCGCTGCTGGCGTTCGACTTCCTCGCAGGCAATTTCGAGCTCATACACGCTATCGTGCCGCGCCTCGTCGATCCGCGGCGCCTGGCTCGTCGGTCCGACGAACGAGCCGCTGAACAGATAACTCAGCGACGGATGATTGAGCCAGTAGACAACCATCGAGCGCAACAAGTCGGGCCGACGTAAGAATGGACTATCCGCCGGCGTCGGGCCGCCAAGGACGACGTGATTGCCGCCGCCGGTGCCGGTGTGGCGACCGTCGAGCATGAATTTCTCCGTGCCCAAGCGGCTCAATCGCGCTTCTTCATACACGCCGTGAACGATCTCCTGCAGTTCATCCCAATCGCCGGCCGGCGGCACATTGACCTCAATCACGCCCGGGTCGGGCGTCACTTTGAAGTAATTGATGCGGCTGTCCCACGGGGGCGGCTCGCCTTCGACGATGACCGGCATGTCGAGCGCTTCGGCCGTGTCTTCGATCGCGGCGATCAACTCCAAATACGCTTCGATGGTCATCAACGGCGGCATGAAAACATGCAACCGGCCGTCGCGCGGCTCGACGCAGAGTGCAGTCCGCACGACCCAAGGGGCCGATTCACCGAGTTGCGGCGCGCGGTCGCGCAGCGATTCGCGTTCCGCTTCCGCGATTTCGCGCTTCAAGGTCTCGCTCAATTGCGACTGCATGCGCCGCGGCACCGTCAACGGCGGGGGCGCCGCGACGGGATCGCGCGGTCGGAGATACGGATACTCCGCTACCGCGACCCACGGCAAACTCGCGACGGGCAAGCGCAGCCCGATCGGCGAATCGCCCGGGATCAGCACCAGGTGCTTGCCTCGCAACATCCACAGCCCGCTTTCCCAGGCCATCCGGCCGTCGCGCGTGCCAGGTTGCAACGGCAAGACGTAGCCGACCGGTTCGTTCAGGCCACGCTCGAACACGCGCCGCAACCGCGTGCGTTCCTCCGCGTCCTTGAGGCGGCTGTCCGCCGGATCGATGTTGATCGGCAGTTGACCTTCGCGCCGGAGGAAATGCACCGGATCTTCGAAGGCCGGCACCGCATAGCCGGCGTCGACGTCGAGGCGCTCGGCCAGCACCTCGACGAAGCGTTCCGCGTCGGTGAACGTGCGGTGCTGTTTGTCTTCGATGTCGGCGATCAGCGCCGGGTTGTTCCAGATCGGATGCCCGTCCTTGCGCCAGTAGCAGGCCAGCGCCCAGCGCGGCAGTTGCTCGCCGGGATACCACTTGCCCTGGCCGAAATGCAACAGCGCGCCCTTCGTGAAGCGCTTTTGCAAACGCCGCAACAACACTTCGGACAACCGGCGCTTGTTCGGCCCGACGGCGGCGACGTTCCATTCCGCGCCGTCCATATCGTCGATCGAGACGAACGTCGGTTCGCCCCCCATCGTCAATCGCACGTCGTCGCTCTTGAGTTGCACGTCGACGGCGTGGCCGACCGATTCAATCCGCGTCCATTGCTCCTCGGTATACGGCTTCGTCACGCGCGGGTCTTCATGCACGCGCGTGATCCGCATCACGTGCTCGAATTCGGCCTCGCATTCATCGAGCGCGCCGGAGATCGGCGCCGCGGATTGGGGATCCGGCGTGGCCGCGAGTGGAATGTGTCCCTCGCCCGCGAATAACCCGCTCGTCGGGTCGAGCCCTACCCAGCCTGCGCCAGGCAAGAACGCCTCGCACCAGGCGTGGAGATCGGTAAAGTCCTGCTCCGCGCCGGAAGGGCCGTCGAGTGATTTCTGATCCGGCTTCAATTGAATCAAGTAGCCGGAGACGAATCGCGCCGCGATGCCCAGGTGGCGCAACAGTTGCACGAGCAGCCAGGCGGAGTCCCGGCAAGATCCCGAGTTCTTCGCCAGCGTCTCCTCTGGCGTCTGCACGCCCGGCTCCATGCGAATCAAATACTTAATCCGCTGGTTGAGCAGAGAATTGACCCCGACGAGAAAATCGATCGTCCGCTGTTCCTTGGTGTTGACCTCTTTCAAGCACTTCGCAAACGCCGAGCCGCCTTCCAGCTTCACCAGAAAGGGGGCAATCTCCCGCGACAGCCACGAGGCGTACTCGAACGGATAGCGCTCGGCCTCCGGCTCCAGGAAGAAGTCGAAGGGGTTGATGACCGTCATTTCGGCCACCAGGTCGACAATCACGCGGAATCGATCGACCTTTTCCGGAAAGACGATCCGCGCCTGATAGTTCGACTGCGGATCCTGCTGCCAATTCAGAAAGTGCGCGGCCGGCTCGATCGTCAACGAGTAGGCGTGAATGGGCGTCCGGGAGTGAGGCGCCGGCCGCAGCCGCACGGTTTGCGGCCCCATCGTGATGAAGCGGTCGTAGAGGTACGAGGTTTCGTGATACAGCGCAACCCGAATCGACATGCGGACCCACTCCACGGCGGAAATTCCAGACACCGGAATGCGCGCAACAGCCCGCACTCTGGCCACATGCTCCGCCACGGGCCGTACCCCAGGATACACGCGATGCGGCCAGATTGCTAATGGCCGGCGTGCCGGGGCGAGGTACGGTCTGCTCGCGAGCCAAGTGGAACGATTCCTAGCTCACTAGCCAGCGGACAATGTCGCGGTAGATGCTCGCGACGACAACCAGAATCACCCTGGCAAGATGCAGTACCCAACCAGCTCAAGTCCCTTAAAAAGCGGGGACGGCGATTCCGGGACAGCGCCGCTCGTGGTTGGCGATTTATACGGGTTCAATTCCATGCCCCGATTTAGCAGCTGGCCGCAGGCGTGACGATTTCTGTTGCCCTCTCCAATGACGCGACCTACACTGAGGCTGTCTCGTGCCGGCATTCTCGCCAGTCCAGCAGCGTGACGAGACTTCGACAGGGGCACATTGTCGGAGATCGGTTTCATGCGAACCATTGTACATGTCTGCGCGTTCCTTTGCGCTTCGGCATTCTTCGCCACGGCGCGAACGGCGACGTCTGCGGAGGTTTTTTCCCGGGAGCTTCATTATCTCTCGGGTCGCGACGACACGCAGTTCGGATACTCAATTGATTTACAAGACGACTTAGCAGTGATTGGCGGTATCAATCGAGGAGGCAGTGCGTTCCTGTACGATGTCGCTGCGGGGCGCCAACTGCTTGAATTTATGCCAAGCGCTCCGGGAGCCGGGTTTGGTTGGGGGCTGGGAATTGATGGCAATCGAGTCATCGCGGGGCAGTATTCAGACAGCATTCCCAACCGATCATCCGGTTCCGCATTCATTTTTGATGCATCAACCGGCGCGCAACTCCATCAACTCAAGGCCCCTAGTCCTGATTCTTGGAATCACTTTGGATCCGCGGCGGATATATCGGGCGATATTGCATTGGTGGGGGCTAGCACGACGTTTGGCGGCGGCGCCGCCTATTTGTTCGATGCCTCCACCGGTGAATACCTTAAAAGACTTGTTGCCAGTGCCCCGAAGCGTCCCGATGGCTTCGGCACTTCCGTCGCGCTCGAAGGCAATTTGGCAATCGTCGGGGCCTTAGAATCTGCATACGTATTTGATGTCGCTACGGGCGAGCAACTATGGGCGCTCCGGGCGAGCGATGCAGTACCTCAACAACTGTTTGGTAATTCGGTGAGCATTCATGGAAATATCGCCGTAATTGGCGCACCATCGTTAGAATCCGGCGTCGAACTCGGTTCCGCATACGTCTTTGATCTGACATCCGGGGAGCAGCTTTTTAAGCTCGTTGCCGATGCGCCAGCGAAGAAATTTGGCGTTGACGTGGATGTCTTTGGTGACGTCGCAATCGTGGGAGCGAGCTTTGACAGCGAATTCGGTACACTTGCGGGCGCCGCGTATGTGTTCGAGTTGACGACCGGCGAGCAGATCGGAAAGGTGACAGCAAACGGCTTGTTGGGAGGCGAGGAGTTTGGCCAGGCCGTAGCACTGAATGGCAATTATGCGATGGTCGGTTCCGCTGCGTCCGATTCGGCGTATGTTTTTGCCGTCTGCGAACCCTCGTTTTCGCCGGGATTTCTGGCTCCCGTGTTCTTACTGGCTATCATGCGATGTCGCCGAACGTTTCTTGGTCCCGCCAAGTCTTAGCTGATCGTGCCGCTGGACGGCCGTACGAAACAGCTTTTTCCCGGACCAGCCGGCTTTGCTCCCCGACCCCAGCACCTATGCTCTCGCAACCAGCGGCCTGATCGGCACGGCAGGCGTCATGCGAAAGCGGAAGCGTCGCTAGCCGATCGTCGCTAAACAACCGCCGACACCACCCGTGGGTGCTCGGCGGTTTCTATCAGCGCATACCCGGCGTGACACGCTTCGGACAGGTACTACACGATCACGATCCGCGTCTCTAACGTGACAGGCAAACTCGCCTTGCCTTGTACCACGATCACGGGGACCGGCTGCCGATCGGCGTAATAGAGTGATTCCCAGCCCTCGGGGCGCGGATCGATCTGGCCTATAGCCAGTTCAAGCGTGACGCCTGCCGGCAGTGCGCCGATTTCGACCACGACTTCGCCGCCGTTCCGCGCGAGGCGAAACGTATTGCCAGCCCGGCGCCAATCGCCGGGGCAAAGTCGCCAACGCAGTGCGATTTGATGTTCCCCGCCTCCGGAGAGTTCGTCACGTACCTGATAGTGATCGCCGTGACGGTGAATGCTCCGGCGATGCGTGACCGGCGGCCTGAGTCTCCGGTAGCCGTCATGTTCGGCGACGAAGCGTTCTTCTTCGCCGGGAAGTTGCGCAAACTCCAGCACTTTGGCATCGGCCCAGCGCAGCCAAAGAAAGCGCGGGCCGCGAATCATTTGATCCTGGCCGTCAATCTCAACCGTGTTGTGCGCCGCGGTCGATTCGAAGTAGTGCTTCCACGGCGGCGCGCCGTTGTAGTGGTAGCTGCCGCCGTCGCGGAGAATGTTTTCGCCGTCGAACCAAAGGTCGAAGTGCAGCATGTCCGCCTGGTGCGGACGATCGACGTATTGATGCGCGCGGATCAAACCCCAACTGCGCGGTCCGGCCAGCGTGTAGTAACCACCGGTGGTTGGCGCGAAATGTGGCGTGCGACTTCGCAATTTCACCGGCGCGTCGGCCGCCGCGGGGCCGAACAGCCAGAGCATCTTTTCGTCCCACGGGCCCGGCTCGAACGCGCGCTTGCCGTGCAACAGGTAGTGCGCCGCCTGCGCGACGGGACGAAAATCCAAGTAGTCGCAACAACTGAGCGGCAACACCTGCGCGCCGTCGTTGGGCCCGTAGTTCGGCACGCGCCCGGTGCTCGGGTCGATCATCTCCAGGAGCCAATCCGTCGCGCGCGCCATGGGCTCGGCGATTTGTTCCAGCGGTTCGTCGTGCAATTGCCCGATCCGCATCGCCCACAAGCAGTCGTCGAGCATCACGCGGTGATAATTCACACTGTGCTGCACGTACGAGCCGTCGTCGTAGACCTGCCGCTGCATTTCGGCGAGCATCACTCGACGCCCCTGCTCGCGCCATTTTTCCGCCGCGCGCAACTCAGGGAACATGTGTCCGAGCGTCCAGAGCAACGCCGCTTCGCTGAGCGCGTGGTTGTTTTTCTGGCTCCGCGCGTAGTCGATATTGAACGACACCTGCCGACCGGTGTACCACGCTAATTCAGCCAGGC